>NZ_JBQKDN010000001.1:0-229025 GCF_052121815.1 Collinsella sp. LCP19S3_B6 | reverse complement strand
ACGGTGAGCCCGGCGCCGCGAAGCGCCCTGGCCCTCTCCACCATTCTCCTACTGTATGCCATGCGGACTCCGTTCCGGACCTCAACGGTCCAACTTTTTGTCCGCAGTCCCCCTTGTTCCGGAAACTGCATCCCAGAATAGGCGCTCAAACTGGGATGATATTTCCCCAGCGAATCCCGCGAAGAGCTACAGGTAGTCATTGGGGACGTTCTTAAATGACTAGTCGTATAAGAACGTCGCAGGCGACTAGTTGCCTTTGTGGAAAAGGCCTTTGATGACGGAGGGGATGCTCTTGGCGCCCTTGGCCGTCACATCGATAAAGTCGGGCGAACGCACAAGCTTATCCTCGTCGACGTACTTGCGAACTGCACGAAGCGTCTCTTTGTCGTCGCGCGTCGAAAACGTAAAGTGGCCGTTATCCTTGGTAAAGATAGCGAAACGCGTGATCTTCTTAGTGCCGCGCAAAACCTCGGCGGCAATATAGTCGACCTCGTCCCACGGAATTTGAATAAAATCCTCGGGATTGCGCTCGTTGTAATACTCGAACGCCTTATTGCCCACCATCACGTTACCGTGGCTGGTAAGCCCCATCAGGCAGGTTGCCGGTGTTGCCAGATCGACCGTGCTGTTCTGAGATTGCGCCATGCGCGCCTCGCCCTCCAAATAAAACAATCGGACCGCATCCAGTGTACCCACCGGGTGCGGTCCGTTTCAATGGCTCAAAAGCCCTTGCCTAGCAACTCTCGGTCTTAAGCCGAAGCGTGCTTACATGAAGCCGCAAACGCGACCGATGATACCGACGGCGAAGAGAGCCAAGATGATGACGATCGGGCTGACCTTCTTCTTGAGCAGCTTGCAGACGAACAGCGTCAGGCACACGGCAGCAAGGCCGGGGATGAGCTGATCGAGGTTAGCCTGAAGCGTGGTGACCTTCACCTGATCAAGGGCGGTAGCACCGACGGAGTTGTACATCGTCAGCGCTTCCTTGATGCCCTCGGCACCGGAAGGCAGGTTAGCCCAGTCAATGAAGGCGCCGGCAGACTGCGTGACCTTGGAGACGACCGGGGTGAAGGAGATGGACACCCAGCGCTCGACCAGGGCGCCGATGATGAACATACCCAGGATGGAAGCACCCTCGGTGACCTTGCCCATCAGACCGCCGGAGAGGTCCTTGGCGATGGAGGAGCCGACCTTATAGCCAAACTCCTGCGTGTACCACAGGAAGGCGTAACGGATGATGTTCCACGCGAAGAAGAACAGCAGCGGACCGGCGATGCTGCCGGACAGGGCCAGGGAAGCGCCCAGAGCGCCCAGGATCGGGCGAAGGGTGAACCAGAAGGCGGGGTCGCCGACGCCGGCGAGCGGGCCCATCATACCGACCTTGACGCCCTGAATGGCGACGTCATCGATCGGCGCACCGTTGGCGCGCTCCTCCTCAAGAGCGAGGGTAACACCAATGACGGGGGCGGAAACATAGGGATGGGTGTTATAGAACTCCAGGTGGCGCTTAAGCGCGGAAATCTGGTCGTCCTTGCTGGTGTAGAGCTTCTTGATCGCAGGGATCATTGCGAAGCACCAGCCGCCATTCTGCATACGCTCGTAGTTCCACGAGCCCTGAAGGAACTGATGACGGAAGCAAACCTTCTTGCGGTCAGCCTTGGTGAGCTGAATCTTGTTCTCTGCCATATGTATCACTCCCCTCCTACTCGTAATCGTTCAGAATGTCGCCGAGCGGGTCACCGGAGCCACCGCCCATGCCGCCACCCTGCTTGGCCAGATCCTTGAGGCCAAGGTAGATGAGGGCAAGGGAGATGCCGATGAGGCCAAGAGCGATCAGCGTGAGCTGAGGGATGGCAGCAAGGACAAAGCCGAGGATGAAGAACGGCCAGGTCTCCTTGGTGGCCATCATGTTGATGACCATGGCGTAACCGACGGAGGCGACCATGCCGCCGCCGACAGCCATGCCGCCGGACAGCCAGTCGGGCATAGCGTTAAGCGCGTTGGTAACCGCCTCGGCCGGGATGATGCACAGAAGTACTGCCGGGATGGCGATACGAAGGCCCTGCATGAGGATGGCGGCGTACTGCCAGCGCTCGATGCCGGAGAAGTCGCCCTTCTCGGCGCAACCGTCCATGGCGTGAGCGATAGCGGTAGCCAGGGTACGGCAGATCATGGTCAGGAACAGACCAGCGACCGACAGCGGGACGGCGACGGCGATGGCGGCGGTAACGGCCTTGGCCGAATCGGTGGCGCCACCGTTGAGGGCGAGCACCATGATAATCGAAGAAGCGACCGAGGCCAGAGCGGCGTCAGGCGCGACGGCGGCGCCGACGTTAGCCCAGCCAAGGGCCATCATCTGGAGCGAACCGCCCAAGAGGATGCCCTCCTGAAGGTGACCGGTTACGAGACCGATAAGCGTGCATGCCACGAGCGGCTGATGGAACTGGAACTCATCCAGAATGCCTTCCATACCGGCAAGCAACGCGACAATCGCAACAAGCAGAATAGTGATTGCAGACATGTATCGGACCCTCCTTTACTATGCTTGAGCGGCCAGTTCGGCCTTAGCTTTCTTCAACATGGCGTCGAGATCCTCGGAGGAATCCGAAGGAACCTTGCGGACCTCGAACTTGACGCCCTTGGCCTTGAGGGCCTCGAGAGTCTTAACGTCGTCATCGCCCATAGCGACGGCGTTAGTGACGACGACCTTGCCCTTGGAGTGAGCCATGGAACCGATGTTGACTTCCTTGATGTCGACGCCGGCCTCGATAGCCTTGAGCAGATCCTGCGGGTTCTCAAAGAGCAGCATGGCCTTGGTGTCACCAAAGCGCGTGTCCTTGACAACCTCGGCCATCTTCTTGATGGGCACGACGTTGGCATGGACTCCCGGAGGGGCAGCCTGCTCGATCATGGTCTTGCGGAGCTCGTCGTGAGCAACGCCGTCGGAAACCACGATGATGCGGTTGGGGTTGATCTGCTTGGTCCACGTGGTGGCCACCTGACCATGCAGCAGACGGGTGTCGATACGGACGTGGGCGATCTTGATGTGCCCATCGCCGATGACCGTTCCCGGAGGGATGGCGCCTGCAGGAGCAGCGGCGGCCGTGGCCGGCTTCTTCTCCTCGGGCTCCAGAGACTCGGGCTTGACGCGCACGCCAGCCTTAGCCTCAGTCACGAGATGTTTTGCGATCGCATGTGCAGTGTTCTTTGCGTCAAAGCGCTGCGAATATGCCTCGATGAGCATAGGCAGGTTGACACCGGTGACGATAGCCCAGGAATCGTGGCCCTCGATGAGACCGCTGATCTGGTTGAACGGCGTGCCGCCCCACAGATCAACGAGGAAGAGCACCTGCTCCTGGTCCTCGAAGGAAGCGATTGCTTCCTCGACCTTGGCACGGAAGTCGTCGGGGCCCATGCTCGGCTCGAGCGAGACCACGGCCACAGACGGCTGATCGCCAAAGACCATCGAGCCCGTCTGCTTGATTCCGGCTGCCAAGTCCCCGTGGCTAGCAAGAACAATACTTACCATCACATAACCTCCTCTTTGTCTACGTATTTCCTACACGACATGAAAGGAGTATACCTGTTCGTCCTGTAAAATTATAGAGAAAAATGCGAATGATTGGATAATTTGTTTAAACGTCTAGGTTTGTTACAAGTTGATTACGTTACTGCTTTTTGACGGATTACACGCCAAGGCGTCACTTATCAAGCCATTCATTTTACAGATACAAGCAGGCTGGTCATTAATATCGATTTTAGGCAAGCGCGAATGCGCTTGTACTGCAGTTATTTTGTTTAAACAGACATAACTTGACTATTAGCGTGACTTATGCACTAACGTAAGTAGTCATTGGGGACGTTCTTAAACGACTAGTCGAACAAGAACGTCCCCAACGACTAGGGGCTAGACGATGTGGAGGGGGTTGGCAGCGTCGACGGCATCGGGGGCGTCGGAGAGGCCGTCGGGAGCAGCATCTGGCGGGTCCTCGTCGGGGGTCTCAATCTGCTTGATCATGACCTCCTGGCCCTGCAGCAGGTATGTCTCGCCGCTACCGCAATGGGGACAGATTTTGCCGTGCTCGACCGTCGCATAGTCGCGGCCGCACGCCTCGCAATGCGTCACGGCCTCGACAGGATCCACGATAAGCTCCGTGCCCTCGGTGATAGGCTTTTTATCTGCCGCCCAGCGCCAAGCGTCGAGCAGCAAGTCGGGAACGACGCCCGAGACCTCGCCCAGCAGCAGCGTGACGCTCGAAACGCGACTCACGCCATTGGCGCGCGCCACGTTCTCGACATCGCGAATAATGTGATAGACGATTCCCAATTCATGCAAGGCGAAAACCCTTCTGCAGCGGTTGATACGATGTCAACCCATATATCAGCGAGCGGCGATCCAGGTGCCCCAGGTTGCCCCGAAACAAGGCGTCCGCTGGGCTTTTGCCCGCGGCGCCGCAGTTGAGGGGCAAGATGGGGTATCTGGGCGCCGCGCATCGTCGGCAGTGCCGCCGTTCGTTAGAACGGCGGAACCTCATTACTTCTTCCCGAATTTGATCTTGATGGCACGCTTGAGCGCATACTTGCCCAAGCTGGGGAGCTTTTGCTCGTATTTGACCATCGTGGAGCACTCGGGGCGGTCGCGATCCAGGTGGATGGCATCGAACGCGCACTTGGTGGTGCACAGACCGCAGCCGATGCACTTGTTGGGGTCGACGATCGAGGCGCCGCAGCCCAGACAACGGGCGGTCTCGGCGCGTACCTGCTCCTCGGTAAAGGTCTCGACGTACTCGCTAAAGGGCGCGGCCTTCTCGCGCTCGCGGTCGACATGTGCCACCTCGCGGCTCGCGTTGTCGTAGCTCTCGATAACGACATCGTCGCGGTCGAGCGCGATGTAGCGGCGCTGGTTGCGGCCGATGGTGAGCGTGGAGCCCGGTTGCACAAAGCGGTGGATGGACACGGCGGCCTCGTGACCGGCAGCGATGGCGTCGATGGCAAAGCTCGGACCGGTGTAGACGTCGCCGCCCACAAAGATGTCGGGCTCAGCGGTCTGGTAGGTCTGAGGATCGGCAAGGGCACCCTGGCCGCGGCCAAGCTCCACCTTGGAGCCAGCCAGCAGGTCGCCCCACACGATGGACTGACCGATCGACATGACCACGCGGTCGGCGTCGACACGACGCAGGTCGTTCTCGTCGTACTCGGGCGCAAAACGGCCCTCGTCGTCAAAGACACGCGTGCAGCGCTTGAAGGTGATACCGCACACACGACCGGCCTCGTCCAGATGGACCTCCTTGGGGCCCCAGCCGCAGCTGATGTGGGCGCCGTCCTCAACGGCCTCGCGACGCTCCTCCTCGCTGGCGGGCATCTGGGCCTCGCTCTCCAGGCAGAACATCTCAACGTGCTCGGAACCCAAACGGCAGGCGTTGCGCGCGACGTCGACAGCCACGTTGCCGCCGCCCACCACGATGGTGCGGCCGGGCAGCGTGTCGATCTTGCCACTGTTAACCTCGCGCAAAAAGTCGACGGCCACGGTCACGTCCTCGGCATCCTCGCCCGGAATACCGGCGAGGCGGCCGCCCTGGCAGCCAATGGCAACATAAAAGGCCTTAAAGCCCTGCTCGCGCAGCTCGTCGAGCGTCACATCGCGACCGACCTCCACGCCATAGCGGAACTCGGCGCCCATCAGGCGAATGACCTCGACCTCGGCCTCGATCACATCCTTCTGCAGCTTAAAGCTGGGAATGCCATAGGTGAGCATGCCGCCCGGACGCTCATTCTTCTCGAACACGACGGGCTTGTAGCCCTTCTCGGCCAGGTAGAAAGCGCAGGACAGGCCGGCCGGACCGGCACCGATGATGGCGATCTTCTGGTCGAAGCCGCCGGCACGCGTCGGGGTCACCACAGGTGGGACATAGCGGGTCGCGGCATCCAGATCGCGCTGGGCGATAAACTTCTTGACCTCGTCGATGGCCACGGCCTCGTCCACGCGACCGCGGGTGCAGGCATCCTCGCAGCGGCGATTGCACACACGGCCGCAGATAGCGGGCAGCGGGTTCTCGCGCTTAATGAGCGCTAGCGCCTCGTCATAGCGGCCCTGCGCCGCGAGCTTCAGATAGCCCTGAACGGCAATGTGCGCGGGGCAGGCCGTCTTGCAGGGCGCGGTGCCGGAATCGTGTGTCTCGATGCGGTTGTCGTTGCGGTAATTGGGCGACCACTTGGTGTGGTCCCACTTGGTGGCATCGGGCAGCTCCTGGCGCGGATACTCGGGCACCTGTCCGCCGGCCTTTTTGCTGCAGAGCTTCTGGCCGAGCTTGGCGGCACCAGCCGGGCACACCTCAACGCAGCGACCGCAGGCTACGCACTTGTCCTTCTCGACCTTGGCGACATAGGCCGAGCGCGACAGGTTAGGCGTGTTGAACAGCTGCGAGGTGCGCAGGGCGTAGCACACGTTGACGTTGCAGTTGCAGATGGCGAAGATCTTGTTCTCGCCGTCGATATTGGTGATCTGGTGCACAAAGCCGTTGTCCTCGGCCTGGCGCAAGATGTCATATACCTCCTCACGCGTCACATAATGGCCGCGGTCGGTCTCAACCACATAGTCGGCCATATCGCCCACGGCAATGCACCAGTCGGCGGGGTCGTCGGCGCAGCCCTCGCCCATCACACGACGACTCGCGCGGCAGCTGCAGATGCTGGCGGCATATTTGCCATCGTATTTGTCGAGCCAATGCTCGATATGCTCGATCGGCACCGAGGTGCTCGAAGCATCGATAGCCTTCTCGACCGGAATGACGTGCATGCCGATGCCGGCGCCTCCGGGCGGCACCATCGGCGTGGCTTTGGACAGCGGCCCCTTGGACGCCTGCTCAAAGAACTTGGCATAGACCGGATGCTCCTCGAGCTGGCTCACGCGCATGTTGAGGAACTCGGCGGAACCCGGCACCAGCATGGGCAGCACCCACTGCTTGGCGCGCTCGGGATTTTCCCAGTTGTACTCGAGCAGACCCGTGTAGCTCATGTCGTCGAGCATCTTCTCGATCTGGGCCTCGGGCATGCCGGTGAGCTTGACCATCTCGGGCAGCGTATAGGGACGGCGCATCTTCATCTTGCAGAGCACTTCGGCCTGCTCGTCGGTTGCGGCCTCGGCAAACGACCAGTACTCGTAGCCCAGCAGCTCGTCGCGGTGCAGCAGACGGTTGGTGCAATGCTCGCACAGCTTGACAATGGCCTCGCGCGGATGCTCCGGCAGCGGCGGCACGAACTCCGAACCGATGTCGGGCTCGGTGTAGCTAATTCCCGGTCCGTTGAGAATCATGGTTGTCCCTTCTCTTGCCGCAGCCCGACGAGGCCGCAGCGCCCCTCTTTTTTGCAGGCCGGGCATGCCCCCATGCCGTTCACCCGCCATTGTTGACATAATGTCAAAAATAGTATTGACGAACCGTCAACAATATTCAAGACTATTAGGCGAACGGTCGGGCCCAAACGGATGAAAGGCGGCAAGCGCATGAGCGATAACGCAGCGAGCACCCCTGTGGCCGACGCCGTCCCCACGCCCGACAGCGCGGCAAAGCGCCTGACAGGTGACGAGCGCCGTCGCGAGATTCTCGCCGCCGTGCGCGCCGTGAGCTCCGAGCTGGGCGTGTCCCATCTATCCGTCTCGGCCGTGACCAAGCGAGCCGGCTGCACGCGCTCGCTGTTCTACCACTACTTCGTCGACATGGACGCCGCCGTCACCGCCGTCATGGACGAGGCAATCGACGGTTTTATCTCCGAGCTCGAGCAGTGGAATGCCAGCCGCATCGTCGGTGATATCGAGGGCGCACTCGACACCGTCGCCCCGCTCTTTAAGCGCCTGGTTGTGAGCGGCCACGAGCTGCCGAGCACGCTCACCTCGAGCAGCGGCGCGCTCTACGGCGGCTTTCTGCACAACGTGGTCCAGCGCGTGGCGCAATACATCTGCGACACCACCGTGGTGGACTTTGTCGCCCATCATGACCTGCGCATCGACCATGTCTACGAGACGTTTTACACCCTCATCATGGGACTGTTGATGTACATCCGCACGCACCCCGATGTGCCCGACGAGACGGTTAAGGAGATTATCGCCTCGACACTCCACATCGAGGGCTACACCGCCAAGTATCCCGAGCGCAAGCCCAGGAACTGATGACATTTGGCCAAACTGCCCGCGACGGAAGAGGGGCCGCGGGCGTATGAAAGGAGAGCAGCATGCTGTTCGATGTTTGGGGTAGCGATACCCTTATCCACTGGGCCGGCTGGGCGATGGTCTTTATCGGCTTGATCGTACTCAACGAGGTCGGCCGCCGTACCAAGCTCGGCGCGGCCATCATCTTTGGCGTGGCTCCGCTGGCCATGACCATCTACTGCATCGCCATCGCCGTCGGCGTTTCGCAGGGTGCCGAGTGGGCGCTCACCAACCCCACCCATGTATACCAGAACAGCTGGTTCCATTACGCCAAGGTATACGCGGCGCTGGCCGGCTGCTGGGGCTTCATTGCCATTAAGTACCAGTGGGGCAAGATCGGCAAGGCGCATTGGTTCCGCGCATGGCCGTTTGTGATCGTCGCCATTAACATCTTGATCGCCGTCGTGTCCGACTTTGAGAGCGCCTATCACTTCTTTGTCCTGGGCGAGTCCACCTGGGTCACCTCCGAAGGTGCTACGCAGCTGGCCGGCTGGAACAACGTGTTCAACGGCATCGCGGGCATCATCAACATCTTCTGCATGACCGGTTGGTGGAGCGTCTACGCCTCCGAGGACAAGACCGACATGCTGTGGCCCGACATGACCTGGGTCTACATCATCGCCTACGACATCTGGAACTTCTGCTACACCTACAACTGCCTGCCCACCCACTCCTGGTTCTGCGGCTTTGCGCTGCTGCTGGCGCCCACCGTCGCCGCCTTTATCTGGAACAAGGGCGGCTGGATCCAGAACCGCGCCTTTACGCTGGCCATTTGGTGCATGTTTGCCCAGGTGTTCCCCTACTTCCAGGAGGAGTCCATCTTTGTGACGCACTCCACGCTCGACCCCAGCGCCGCCACCGCGGTCTCGATCGTCGCACTGGTCGCCAACATCGCCGCGATCATCTACGTCGCCTACCGTGCCAAGAAGCTCGGCCGCAACCCCTACAAGCAGGATGTCTTTGAGGGCACCAGCGATTGGGAGAAGGCCACTGCCCGTCGCGCCAAGGTTGATTACGCGCACGCCGAGTAACGCGCCTGACGCAAACATCGCTTGAGCACGAAGCGGCATAGCCGGCTCCGCGCAACTCAACGCACTGCAGAGCCCCCGAAACGTGATTCGTTCGCGTTCCGGGGGCCTTTTGCTGCCGCGAGGATACGGCCGAACGATACGCTCGGGTTAAATCGGATCTTATATTTCGCATGCGCTTTATATGGCTCCATTTTTGGGTACAGTGTTGAGCCGATATTGCATTGGGGGATATATGAGCGATGAGACACGTGGCCGCGAGGATGCGGCCCAGGATGCGGAAGCATGTGCCGAGGCCCTGGAGAGCCTTGACCGGATTGCGCTAGACGAGCTCTCGTTGAGCGATTTGGCCGTCGACGCGCAGGACGAGGTGTGCGAAGGCACTGAGGACGAAGGCAGCGACGCCAAAGACGCTTCTGACGAGGCCGAAGCCGAAGAGGACGATAGCAAGGACGACGTCCAGTCGGAATCCGCCTCGGGAGAAGAGACCGCCCTGCTTGGCAGCTTGCCTGCCGATGACTCGCTCACCCGCGAGCTTCCTGGCCTGGGTTCTGCGCCGGCCGTCGACGAGACCATCGCCATGGGCGATATTCCCCTGCCGTCCGTTCCCTCGGCACGCGAAGCCGAGGCTCGCCATCACAAGATGTCGCCCAAGCGACGCAATTTGATGGTTGCCGGCGTCGTTGCCGCCGCGCTCGTTGCCGGCGGCGCGGGCTATGCCGCTTGGAACGGATACCAACAAGAACAGGCCGCCATCGCTGCCGTCAACGCCCACACCATGATGTCGGTGCAGATTGGCGTACATGCCGCAGGGCTCGACTGCTCCACCGGCTCCAAGATTCCCGTGCAGGTGAGCGGGCAAGACTCTGACGGCTCCTCCGTGAGCGAGACGCTCTATGTTGATGAGCACGGTCGCGGTATTAAGCTGCTGCCTGGCGACTATACGCTCTCCATCGCTGGGTCCCCCATCGCAGCTGACGGTACCATTTACGCCGTGCCAACCACCAAGGCGCAGGTTAGCGTAAAGAGCGACGGGCAGGACCTGAGCGCTCAGGCATCCTTTAAGCTTAAGGTACCTTCGGCAGACACGGTGACCGACGACCAGATCGATGCCGCGGCCAAGTACGCCGAGGAGGGTGGTGCGAGCTCTGCCGCGGTCGCAAAGGTGCTCCAGCAGGCGGCAACCGCGCGCCGTGACGCCGCCGTCAATGCCATGAGTTCCCGCGAGGCGCAGGCGGCCCGCGACGCCGATGCTCGGCATAAGGCAACGAACCTGTATCAGCTCGATATTCCCGTTGAGTGGTACGGCAAAGTCGCGACTTGGCAAAACGGCAATACGCTGTGCATCTATCTTGCCAGCGACAGCAATACGCCGATCGCGACGCTTGTCGCAGTGCGCGACGGCGAGAGCTTTACGCCCGATAAGGGCGATACGGTTTTAGGTGCGGCAAGCCTTGGCAACGGCTACACGGTCTACGCCAGCGGCCCCGTCTATCCGTATGTGGTGCCCCAGACCATCAACGGGCGCACGCAAGACCCCGTGTCGACCTACCCCATGGACACGGCCATTGAGCTTGTCGAGCTTACAACCGGCAACCGCTATACCTATAGCCAGATCAAGAACGTACTGGTCGGTAAAGACGGCAAGGCAGACGCCGCGACCAAACTCGAGACCGACTACCTCGCCCAGATTCTGATGCCAAGCATCAAGGCCCAAGACTAGCCGTCCGCAGCGAGGGTAGCTAATTTGGGACGGGGCTTTTTTAGCTGCCCCGACCGTTAATCGACTAAACCGGCACATTACCAGCCGGGGCAGCTAAAAAAGCCCCGTCCCAAATTAGCTACCCTGCAGGAGTTAGCGCCACGGATCGGCTTCGAACATCGGCTCGCGCTCGGGGCAGCGATCGCTGTAGGGATCGTAGCCGTCGTCGTCCTCGTTCTCGGCACGGATGTAGGGGTCGCGCGGCTTGGGTGCCTGCTTAGACGCAGGCTTGGGTGCGGCGGGCGCTGACTCAGGCGCCGGTGCGTTCGTCTCGTTCTCGTCTTTCATCTGCATAGCTCCTTGCCATGTACTCATGTTCAACATCATCGATTGTCGCACGAAAAAGGGCGGCGGACCCAATTGGATCCGCCGCCCTTGGCGTTTGGCTCAAAAGGTAGTTTTTAAGGCATGGCCCAACAATCTACTCGGCGTCGGGCACCTCGTAGGTGGCAGACGGCGTGTTATCGCACACGACGGTAAAGGCACCGTCCTTGTCGACGTCAACCGTCACCTGATCGCCCTCGCGCACCGTACCGTCGATGATAGCGGCGGCGATGGCGTCCACGACCTCGCGCTGCACCAGACGCTTGAGCGGACGGGCACCAAAGACCGGGTCCAGACCGCCCACGGCGAGCATCTGCTTGGCCGCCGGGGTGATGGCAAGCGTCATGCGCTCCTTGGCCAGACGTGCGCGGACGTCGGCGAGCTGAATATCGACGATCTTTTCGATCTGCGCCATGCCGAGCGGATGGAACACCACGATATCGTCGATACGGTTGAGGAACTCGGGACGGAAAGTCTGAGCCATGGCCGCGTCAACCTGATGGCGCATCTCCTCCTCGTCCTTGCCCGAAAGATCGGCGATAGCCTTGGAGCCCACGTTGGACGTCATGATGATGATCGTGTTCTTGAAGGACACCTGACGACCCTGACCGTCGGTCAGACGGCCGTCGTCAAGCACCTGCAACAGCACGTTGAAGACATCTGGATGGGCCTTCTCCATCTCGTCGAGCAAGATCACGGAGTACGGGCGACGGCGCACGGCCTCGGTGAGCTGTCCACCCTCGTCGTAGCCCACGTATCCCGGGGGCGCACCGATCAGACGCTGAACGCTGAACTTCTCCATGTACTCGGACATGTCGATACGCACGAGCGCGCGCTCGTCATCGAACAGGCACTCGGCCAGCGCCTTGGCGAGTTCGGTCTTGCCCACACCGGTGGGGCCCAGGAAGAAGAAGCTGCCGATGGGCTTGTCCGGATCGGAGAGGCCCGCACGGCTACGGCGCACGGCCGCGGCGACGGCGGAGACGGCCTCATCCTGGCCGATGACGCGCTTATGCAGCTCGCCTTCCAAGCCCTTCAGCTTGTCGAGCTCACCCTGCATCATCTTGGAGACGGGCACACCGGTCCAGGCGCTCACGACCTCGGCGATCTCATCGGAGGTCACCTGCTCGTTGAGGCCTTCACCGTCCTGCTGCTTTTGTGCCTCGAGCGCGGCCTCGGAATCCTGAATCTGCTGCTGCAGACCCGGAATCACGGAGTAACGCAGCTCGGACGCACGGCCCAAGTCTCCGTTGCGCGTCGCACGTTCCTCTTCGCTCTTGGCCTCATCGAGCTGGCCCTTGAGCTCCTGCACATGGTCGATGGCGTTCTTTTGGTTGAGCCAACCGGCCTTTTGCACGTTGAGCTTTTCCTGGATCTCGGCGATTTCCTGGCGCAGGGTCTCCAGACGCTCCTTGGAGGCGTCGTCGGTCTCCTTCATGAGCGCCTGTTCCTCGATCTGCAGCTGGGTGAGCTGACGCGTGGTGGCGTCGATCTCGACCGGCATGCTGTCGAGCTCCATGCGCAGGCGGCTTGCCGCCTCATCGACCAGGTCGATGGCCTTGTCGGGCAGGAAGCGGTCGGCGATGTAACGATCGGAGAGGTCGGCGGCGGCCACGAGCGCGCTATCGGTAATGTGCACGCCGTGGAAGATCTCGTACTTCTCCTTGAGGCCACGCAGAATCGAGATGGTGTCCTCGACGGTAGGCTCGGAGACCATAACGGTCTGGAAACGACGGGCGAGCGCCGCGTCCTTCTCGATGTACTTGCGGTATTCGTCGAGCGTGGTCGCGCCGATCGCGTGCAGGTCGCCGCGGGCGAGCGCCGGTTTGAGGATGTTGCCGGCGTCCATGGAGCCCTCGGTGGCACCCGCGCCCACAATGGTGTGGAGCTCATCGATGAACAGGATGACCTTGCCTTCGGACTTCTGTACTTCCTTGAGCACGGCCTTCAAGCGGTCCTCGAACTCGCCGCGGTACTTGGCACCGGCGACCAGCGCGCTCATGTCGAGCTCGATGAGGTCGCGGTCGCGCAGCGTGCTCGGCACGTCGCCGGCCACGATACGCTGGGCGATGCCCTCGACGATGGCCGTTTTACCGACACCCGGCTCACCGATGAGCACGGGGTTGTTCTTGGTGCGGCGGGACAGGACCTGGATGGTACGGCGAATCTCGTCGGTACGGCCGATGACCGGGTCGAGCTTGCCGGCGCGGGCCAGGTCGCAGATGTTGCGGCCGTACTGCTCCAGCGCCTCAAACTGAGTCTTGTCCTCGGCGGACGTCACGCGGTCATCGCCGCGCAGCTCCTCGTAGACCTGCTCGATACGCTCCTTGGTAACGCCGGCGTCGCGCAGCACGCGGCCCGCCTCACCTTTGTCCTCGGCAAGCGCCATCAGCAGATGCTCGGTCACTACAAAGCTGTCGCCCATCTTGGTGGCCTTTTTCTCGGCCTTCTCGATGACGCGGACGAGCTCGTTGGACAGGCCCATCTGCTGGCCCTCGCCCGAAACCTTGGGTGCGCGGTCGATGGCATCTTGCGTGGAGTGTGCAAGCTGGGCTGGGTCGGCGCCGATGCGCTCGATAATCACGGAGATATTGCGCTCGCCGGCACCGAGCAGGGCGGACAGCAGGTGAATCGGCTCCACCGCGCCGGCCTGTGCGTCGGCAGCCGTGCTCATGGCGGTCTGCAACGCCTCGCGCGACGTCATTGCTAGCTTATCGATTCTCATGGAATCACCTCTCTTGGGGCGGCCGCCCTACGGGGCGGCTTCACGTTGTCCGAGAAGTATTGTTGCCAGCTTTGTACGATCTTATACACAAATCTAAGTCTCTATATATAAGATTTTCTGAGTGATTAAGCGATAGGGAGCAGGCACGCTCACCCGCTGCGGCCTCGTCCCCTTACTATCTCAATCTGTAACATCTAGCGGCTGTTTATGGCTCCAGATGTTACAAATCAAGATGAAATGACCAGCGGCACCCGTTTGTCTCAATCTGTAACATCTACTCGGCAAATAGAGCTCTATCTGTTACAAATCGAGACGAACAGAAGACACCCGAATCGAATATCTAAATCTGTAACACCAGGCCCACTTTTAGCGGCCAAGATGTTACAGGTCGAGACAAACGGGACCATCACAAAGGTGCCTGCCCCCTTTGTGGCGGTTCTCGACAAAAAGAAGCCGCCCCATTAACAGAGGCGGCATCAAGCAAGTCTATTTATTAGCGTCCCTCAAGACCCAACGAGAACGCAGAAATGTAGCCCGGGGCTTATCCTTTCCCGAACGCGACCCTCGCGAAGCGCGTGAGCGGGCGGGAAAGGATAAGCCCCGGGCGGACAATTAAGTGCGTTACTCGGCAGCGGCCTTGAACTTGTTGTAGTTGATCAGGCAGCCGGCCTTGACGATGGCACGCTCCTCAGCCGTCATATCGGCAATGTAGAGCTCAATCTGCTCGACCGCACCGTCGGCGCGCACCACGTAGGCGGCGATGTCCTTTAGGTCGCCGTCGAGCGCAGTGCGGATACCCGGCACAAAGACGTAGTCGCCCACCTCAAAGTTGGGCTCGGCCTCCATCTGGAAGGGCACCATGCCCCAGTTCATCACATTGGAGCGATAGCGCTTGGTGGCGTACTCGTGGACGATGTTGGCCAGACCGCCAATCACGCGCTGGCAGCTCGCGGCCTGCTCGCGGGCAGAACCGTCACCGGGCTTCTTGGCATAGAGCATGGAGCCGTACTCGGTCGCCTTGGCATCGGCCACGACGCCGGCGCCGGCCAGCGCCTCAAACACACCGGCAAGCTCGGCATCGAGTGCCGCCAGGTCGCCCGCCGCCTCGCCGGCAACGCGGCGCTTCTCCACGGCGTCGACCTCCTTGGAACGACCCACGTAGGCCGGATCGCGGCGGCTGAGCGTAAACTCTGCCAGGCCCAGCGGGTTGGAGCGGAAGGAGCTCGTCTCGCCCGAGGGAATGAGCTCGTCGGTCGTGGTGACCGGGTCCATGATCTTGGAGCACACCTTGAGCAGGATATCGTCGCCGAGAGGCTCCATCGCGGGCCACGGCTTGATGTTGGGGCCTTCGACCAGCTCGTCGGCAGGCTCGGCCTTGCCAAAGCCCCAGTACACGCGCTTTTTATACGGCGCGTCGTCAAAGGTGTACTCGCAGGCCTCATCCCAAGTCTCCTCGGGCAGGTCGGTCGCCGGCGTCAGGACGCCGCCGTTGGCAGCCGTCGCCGCAATGGAGCGAGCGTCCATTAGGGCCACGGCGCTCAGCTGACCATTGCCCGGCTTGGAACCCTCACGGTTGGGGAAGTTGCGCGTGGTGTGACGGATCGAAAGGCCGTTGTTGGCAGGCGTGTCGCCGGCACCAAAGCACGGACCGCAGAACGCCGTGCGCACGATCGCGCCGGCCTCCATAAGGTCGTAGATATAGCCACGGCGCGTAAGTTCGAGCGCCACGGGCTGGCTCGTGGGATAGACCGACAGCGAGAACTCGCCGCAGCCGGTGTTGGCGCCCTTGAGCACGCGGGCAGCCTGGACCACGGAGTCGTAGTTGCCGCCCGAGCAGCCGGCGATAACGCCCTGTTGCACGTGAAGCTTGCCGTCGACGATCTTGTCGAGCAGGCTAAAGTGCGTCTTGCCCTCGCCGATCTTGGCGGCCTCGAGCTCCACCTCATGCAGGATGTCCTCGAGGTTCTCGTTGAGCTCCTCGATCTCAAAGCCGTTGGAAGGATGGAATGGCAGCGCGATCATGGGCTTGATGCTCGACAGATCGACCTCGACGCAACCGTCGTAGTAGGCGACATCGGCGGGCTTGAGCTCGCGGTAGTCGTCGCCGCGACCGTGCATGGCCAAAAACGCGTGCGTGTCCTCGTCGGTGGCCCAGATGCTCGACAGGCAGGTGGTCTCGGTGGTCATGACGTCGACGCCGTTGCGGTAATCGGTCGTCATGCTCGCGATACCCGGGCCCACAAACTCCATGACCTTGTTCTTGACATAGCCCTTGGCAAAGACGGCACGGATGATGGCGAGCGCCACGTCGTGCGGGCCGACGCCGGGACGCGGGGCGCCCGTGAGGTAGATAGCGACGACGCCGGGATAGGCAACGTCGTAGGTGTCGCGCAGCAACTGCTTTGCCAGCTCGCCGCCGCCCTCGCCCACGGCCATGGTGCCCAGGGCGCCATAGCGGGTGTGCGAGTCGGAGCCCAGGATCATCTTGCCGCAACCGGCGAAGTTCTCGCGCATAAAGGAGTGGATGACGGCGATGTGCGGCGGAACGAAGATGCCGCCGTACTTTTTGGCCGCGGAAAGGCCAAAGACGTGGTCGTCCTCGTTGATGGTGCCGCCCACGGCGCACAGCGAGTTATGGCAGTTAGTGAGCACGTAGGGCAGCGGGAACTGCTCCATGCCCGAGGCGCGCGCCGTCTGGATGATGCCGACGAAGGTGATGTCGTGGCTCGCCATGGCATCGAAGCGAATCTTGAGCGCCTCGGGGTCGCCGGACGTATTGTGTGCCTGGAGGATCGAATACGCGATGGTGCCGCGCTTGGCATCCTCGGGCGTCTGCGTAATACCGCGCTCGGCAGCCTCGGCCGCAGGCACAACCTCGCTGCCGCCGCGCAGGTAGATGCCGTCCTCGTACAGCTTGACCATACTGTCTCCCACTCTGCCCAAAAGATTTGGGCGCATAGCATGCATTCGTTCAATATCGTGCCATAGAACGGTTGCGAATGGGTTACGAATCTGCACGTTCACTTTATCTTGGTAAAGCACAGGACGAGCCCGATGTGGATCAGCAGATTTGGTGCAAGAGCGTCCCTTTCGACTAGTCATTTAAGAACGTCCCCAATGACTACTCTGGCAACGGCAGCGAGCGGGCCGCATTCGGAGCAAGGCAACGCCGCAGGTAGAGGACGGACAGCGAGCGGGCCGCATTTCCAAAGTGAGGAACGTCCCCAAGTGCCGCATCCGGACCATGGCAACGCCGCAGGTAGAGGACGGACAGCGAGCGACGTCCAGAGCGAACAAGTTGGCATGAAAAAGGCAAGGCATAGACCTTCTGGTCATGCCTTGCCTTTTGAATGACAAATTGTCGCTCTGGGCGGCGCGCAGCGTCGACCGGTCCGCCGTTCGTTAGAACGGCGGAACCTAGAGATCCCCGCCGGCTCCCAGTAGCTTGCGCATGACCTGTTCGGGATTAACCGAGCCATCGCGCGGGGCCAGGGAGGTGATCTTCTTCTGCATCTTGTACTCGTGCAGCTCGTCCTCGAGCTGGCGCATGCGGGCGCGGAGCTTTTCGTTCTCGCGCTCGCGCTCCTCGGCACGCTCCTTCATATCGAGGATACGCACCACGCCGGCAAGGTTGATGCCCTCGTCGGTCAGCTGGTTGATGAGCTCCAGGCGCTCGATATCGGCACGCGAATACAGGCGCGTGTTGCCGCCCGAGCGCTGGGGGTTCACCAGGCCCTTGGACTCGTAGACGCGCAGAGTCTGCGGATGCATGCCGGTCAGCTCGGCCGCCACGCTGATCATGTACAGCGGTTTGTTCCTATTGTCCTCGGCCATGCTACCTGACCCCTTTCCGTCTCGTTATCGTCCATCATAAGCCCGCGGGCGTGGGCGTGCACCGCGACCGCCCTAGAACGTCGCCTTGTAACGGTTGACCTTCTCGCGGTAGTCGCGCGTGTCGGCCTCGCGCAGCTTGGTCATGGCATCGCGCTCGTCATCGGATAGGTTCGTGGGAACCTGTACCTTGATCTCGACGAGCAGCGCGCCCGTACGGCCACGGTGCTTAACGTCGGGCGCCCCCATCTCCTTAAAGCGGAACTTCTTGCCCGTCTGGGTACCCGCAGGCACTTTCAAACGGACCGTCGCACCGCCGGGCGTGGGCACGTCCACCGTGCAGCCGAGCGCCGCCTCGTAGACCGAGACCGGTACCTCCATGGTCACGTCGGCGCCTTTGCGCTTAAACAGCGGGTGCTCCTCCACATGCGTGGTCACGACCAGGTCGCCGCGCTCGCCACCGGCGACGCCATACTCGCCGCGACGCTTGTAGCGTAGCTTGCCGCCGTCGACCGCGCCCGCGGGCACCGAGACCGTAATGGTCTGCTGCTCGCCTGTCGAGGGAATGCGATAGGTGACCTTGTGCGTCACGCCGCGAAACGCGTCCTCGGCCGTCACATCGACGGTCAGCGACAGGTCGCCGCCCTTGCGAGCGCGGCTGCGACCCGCGCCGGCACCGGCAGCGCCCGCAGCCCCGGCAAAGCCCGAGCCCCAATCGCTGCCCCAGGCGCCGTTGCCGCTAAAGATGCTGTCGAAGATGTCGCCCCAGCCGCTGGCACCCGCGCCGGCACCGTAGCCGCCGCCATACGCGCCGCCTGCGCCCGGCATGCCGCCAAACATGAGCATCTGGTCGTACTCTTTGCGCTTCTTCTCGTCCGAAAGCGTCTCGTAGGCCTCGCTGATCTCCTTGAACTTGGCCTCGTCGCCGCCGGCGTCAGGGTGATATTTTTGCGCGAGCTTGCGAAACGCGCTCTTGATCTCTTTGTCGGAGGCGCTCTTGGATACGCCCAGGATGTCATAGAAGGTTTTGCCTGCAGCCATCGTAGCTCCTCTCCTGTTTTATCCGTCGCCCAGCGGGCGGCGGTTCATGCTTTCATATGGCACTAGGCCAGAAAGGGCCCCGGGTGTTGCCCCGGGGCCCTTCTCAATTACTCCTCGGCGCTCTCGGCCGTATCGGCCGCAGCATCCTCGGGCGCCGCTTCGGGCTCCGGTGCGGGGCGCTTTTCGCCACCGTAGGTCACCGTCACCATCGCGGAACGCAGGATGCGGTCCGCCATGCGGTAGCCCTTCTGGTACACGTCGTTGACGGTCTCGTCGTACTGCGACGAGTCCTCGACGCGACCCACAGCCTGGTGCTCGAGCGGATCGAACGCCTCGCCCTTGGGGTCGATGGGCTCAACGCCCTCGTGCGCAAACACATCGAGTAGCTTGGCATGCACCGCGTCGACGCCGTCGACGAACTGCTTAAAGTCGTCGGCAAGCTCTTGGCTGCGGGCATGGTCGATCGCGCGCTCGATATCGTCGACCACCGGCAGCAGCGCAGTGACAAGCTTCTCGGTCGCGCGCTCACGCTCGGCGATACGCTCGCTGGCGGTGCGGCGACGGAAGTTCTCCCAGTCGGCCTGCAGACGGGCGGTGCGCTCGGTGGCGTCCTTCGCCTTGTCCTCGGCAGCCTTCTGAGCCTCTGTCGCAGCATCGAGCTCATTGCGCACGTCGGCAAGCTCCTTCTGGGCCTGCTCGAACTTGAGCTTAAAGTCGTTGTCGGCGGCTTCCTCACCGGCGCGGATAGCGGCTTCCACCATCTCGTCCTCGGTCATCGTCGCCTCCTTGTTGGAATCCTCTACCTGGTTCTCGACAGCCTCGGCGGCCTCGGCCTCGTTGGCCTCGGTATCGTCGACGGCCTCTACGGGAATCTTCACGTCCTTCTCCTCAGAGTCAACGGGGGCGGCTCCAACGGCAGCCGCCTCCGTGCGAGCTTTACGGGCGGACATGATTACTTGTCCTCGTCGTCCACAACCTCGTAGTCGGCGTCGACGACGTCATCGTCGGCAGGCTGGGCGCCGGCGGCACCGTCGGTCTGCTGCTGAGCGTCGGCGTAGACAACCTGAGCCAGCTCGTAGGCCACGGACTGCAGGGACTCGCCAGCTGCCTTGATGGCCTCGACGTCAGAGCCCTCGAGCGCCTTCTTGGCATCGGCGATAGCGGCCTCGGCCTTGGACTTCACGTCGGCGGAAACCTTGTCGCCCAGCTCGTTGAGGGTCTGCTCGGTGGAGTAGCACAGGCTGTCGGTCTGGTTGCGGACCTCGACCTCTTCCTTCTGCTTCTTGTCCTCCTCGGCATGAGCCTCGGCGTCCTTGACCATACGATCGACTTCTTCGTCGGACAGAGCGGTGGAGCCGGAGATGGTGATCTGCTGCTCCTTGCCGGTGCCCTTGTCCTTAGCGGAGACCTTGACGATGCCGTTGGCGTCGATGTCGAAGGTGACCTCGATCTGCGGCACGCCGCGGCGGGCAGCCGGGATACCGGTCAGCTGGAACTTACCGAGCGACTTGTTGTCGCGGGCAAGTTCGCGCTCGCCCTGGAGCACGTTGATCTCGACGCTGGTCTGGTTGTCGGCAGCGGTGGAGTAGACCTCGGTCTTGGAGGTCGGAATCGTGGTGTTGCGGTCGATCATCTTGGTCATGATGCCGCCCATGGTCTCGACGCCCAGCGACAGCGGGGTAACGTCGAGCAGCAGGATGCCCTCGACGTCGCCGGTGAGCACGCCGCCCTGGACGGCAGCGCCGTCGGCAACGACCTCGTCGGGGTTCACGGACATGTTGGGCTGCTTGCCGGTCATAGTCTTGACGAGCTCCTGGACGGCAGGCATACGGGTGGAGCCGCCGACGAGGATGACCTCGGTCAGATCGGAGAGCTTAAGGTTAGCGTCGCGCAGGGCGTTGGTGACAGGCTGCTTGCAGCGCTCGAGCAGGTCGCGGGTGATCTTCTCGAACTCGGCGCGGGTCAGCGTGTAGTTGAGGTGCAGCGGGCCGGACTGGTTCATGGTGATGAACGGCAGGTTGATAGTGGACTGCTGGGCGGCGGAGAGCTCCTTCTTGGCGTTCTCGGCGGCCTCCTTCAGACGCTGCAGGGCCATGGGGTCCTGACGCAAGTCGACACCGTTCTCCTGCTGGAACTTATCGGCCATCCAGTCGATGACGCGCTGATCCCAGTCGTCGCCGCCCAGGTGGTTGTCGCCCGAGGTGGACAGAACCTCAAACACGCCGTCGGCGAGGTCGAGGATGGAGACGTCGAAGGTACCGCCGCCCAGGTCGAAGACCAGGATGCGCTGGTCGGAGCCCTGCTTGTCCAGACCATAGGCCAAAGCGGCAGCGGTCGGCTCGTTGACGATACGCTTAACGTTGAGGCCGGCGATCTTACCGGCGTCCTTGGTGGCCTGGCGCTGGGCGTCGTTGAAGTAGGCCGGGACGGTGATGACGGCGTCGGTGACGGTCTCGCCCAGATACTTCTCGGCGTCGGCCTTCATCTTTGCGAGCGTCATGGCGCTCACCTGCTCGGCGGTGTATTCCTTGCCCTCGATGTCGACGACGGCACGGCCACCCTGGCCCTCCTTGACCTCATACGGCACGGTCTTGAGCTCGGAGGTGCACTCGGAGTACTTGCGGCCCATGAAGCGCTTGATGGAGAACACGGTGTTCTTGGGGTTGGTGACCGCCTGGTTCTTAGCGGCCTTGCCCACGACGCGATCACCGTCGGCACGGAAGCCCACGACAGACGGGGTGGTGCGGTCGCCCTCGGCGTTCACGATGATGGTCGGAGAACCGCCCTCGAGAACGGCCATTGCGGAGTTAGTAGTACCAAGGTCGATACCAAGAATCTTGCCCATTAGAAATTCCCTCTCTCTTGTGCGTTTGCACCGACTCGGCGGTCTGCCAAGCGGTCTTTCGGTTTGTCTTTCAGGATGTAGTGTATCCCCTTATGGACCGGAATATACAAAATCTAAGTCAATTCATATAAGATTTCTTATCACTTAGAGTTTAGGTTCTCGAATGCGCAGGTAGATGCGCTGATTGAGTTCTCGGCAAATCTATCGAAATCTATGTAGAGATGGCTGAGGTTTGGGCCGGGGGTGCCTGGGGCTGCTTTACGGAAAGCTCGTCCCGGTTTGAGCGTGGATTCCGGGTCGTAGTTTCCGTCTGAAGGCTCAACCGGAAACCATATCCCGTTTTGAGAGCTGATACCGGGTCGCAGTTTCCGCTAGCGGACCCAACCGGAAACTGCGACCCGTTTTTCGACCAGATAACGGGATGCGCTTTCCGAAAGCCCACTCAATTGCTCAATAATTCGAGTCACCTTTATCTAACATTTGCTCAGCTCACCAGCCTCACCTGTGCGTTTCTTAGTAAGCCTTGGCATACTCGGCGAATGGTATGAAGATGCCGGCCAGAGGGTATTGCAAACGGTCGCTCACGTGGTATGTTTTTGCCCGAATCAAACCGGCGCGCATCGCCTGTAGCGTCGGTCAACAGAGAGGAAACTACCATGGCTCATCCCGTAATTGATGCCGACGAGTGCATCGCTTGTGGCGTTTGCGTCGACTCCTGCCCCGCTGGCGTTCTGGAGCTCCAGGACGTCGCTACCGTTGCTGACGAGGACTCCTGCGTCGCCTGTGGCGCTTGCCAGGACGCTTGCCCCGCCGGCGCGATCACCGAGATCGTCGAGGAGTAACAACTCCCCCACTTGCACACTCACAAGTACACCGTGCACAAAAAAGAGGCCTCCGCATCGCCGCAGAGGCCTCTTTTTTGTGCGGATAGCTAATTTGGCACCGTCGCAGGTTGAGCATAAGTCAGCGAAAACGCCCCTAAGCGAGCAAGGTGACGTGAAAGAGAAGGGAAGCGTACTTTTGTACGCGACCGACGATTGAACGTCAGATTGCCGCTTAGGGGCGTTTGCAGCGTCGGCTACGATAGATCGTCTTCGTAGGGCATCAGGTCTGCCAGATAGCCCCTCTCCTTGAGCATAGCCTCGATCTCGTCGAGGGTTTGCTCATCCTCTGCCGCGATGCGATGGAAGTGATAGCCGCTCGTCACCGTTAGTAGTGGAAAGCTCTTGCCGCTCTCGATATCGTGCAGGTAGCGCTCAACATCGCGACGATTGCGGATGTCCAGGTCGGCCGTGATCTTACCGTACACGCGGTGGTTGACGATTACGTTGAGCACGGCGCCTCCGGCGTCGACGATACTCGTGAGCTCATCGCCTGCCTGCTCCACGCTATGGCGAACCTTGACCAGGCGCGTGGGCACGGCGGGGCTGCTGGGGGCCTCCTGCAGCACGTAGCCGCGATTGGTCGCCACGATATCGTGCCCATCGGCGCGCAGCAGGGCGATGTCTTGCACGACAACCTGGCGGCTAACACCCACCTCGCGAGCAAGCGTACTGCCGGAGACGGGGTCTTTGGCTCGTTCGAGCACGCCCATGATGGCACGGCGACGCTCGCGGGCGTCCATTATTTACCGTCCAGCAGACGCAGGTGCTTAAGCGAGAGGTCGAGAATCGGCGCAGAGTGCGTCAACGCCCCCGAGCTAATAAAGTCAACGCCCAGGTCGGCAAGCGCACGGATATTGCTGGCATCCACGTTGCCCGAACACTCGGTCTTGGCGCGACCGGCAATAAGCTCAATCGCGGCAGCCATGTCATCGTGGGTCATGTTGTCGAGCATGATGATGTCGGCACCGGCCTCCACGGCCTCGCGTACCATGTCCAGGTTCTCGCACTCGATCTCGACCGTCGCGGTAAACGATGCATGGGCGCGCGCCATCTCGATCGCACGCGTCACGCCGCCGGCGGCATCGATGTGGTTGTCCTTGAGCATGACAGCCGTCGACAGGTTGTAGCGGTGGTTGCTGCCGCCGCCGATCTCGACCGCGGCCTTCTCGAAGACGCGCATACCCGGCGTGGTCTTGCGCGTGTCGACGAGCACGGTCTTGGTGCCCTCGAGCGCCGCAGCCATCTGGTGCGTATAGGTAGCGATACCGCTCATGCGCTGCAGGTAGTTGAGCGCCACGCGCTCGCCCGAAAGCAGCACGCGCGCATCGCCGCGTACCTGGCCCACATGGTCGCCCGCGTGCACCTCGTCGCCATCGGCAACATCAAACAGCACCGAGCTCTGCGAATCCAGCAGCGCAAAGGTACGAGCGAACACATCCAGGCCCGCGATGATGCCATCGGCCTTGGCGATGAGCTCCACCGTGGCGGGACGCGCCGTGGGGCACACGCTCGCCGTGCTCACGTCCTCAAACGTAATGTCCTCGCGCAGAGCCTGCAGAATCAGATCATCGACGACGAGCTTCATGGTAATGGGGTTCATGGTCTACTCCTCCACGGCCTGCGTGCCGGCGGCACGGGCCAAATCATCGATTGCCAGGGTGTCGGCGCTCAGGGCGCGATGACGGCCATCGAGCGCGGGCTCGCCCGCCTGCTCCACGGCGAGCGACTCGCCGGTACGCATGTGCCACGCGGCGCGACGACCCCAGACCAGCGCCTCGAGCAGGCTGTTTGATGCAAGGCGGTTCTTGCCGTGAACGCCGTTGCAGGCCGTCTCGCCGGCGGCGTAGAGCTCGGGCATCGAGGTGTGGCCGTCCTTGTCGACCCACACGCCGCCCATAAAGTAGTGCTGCGTGGGCGTAACGGGGATGGGCTCGTCCAAGATGTCGCGGCCGTCCTCCAGGCAGCGTGCGCGAATGTTGGCAAAGTGTCCGGTTACCACGTCGCGCTCAACGGGGGCAAAGCTCAGCCACTCGTGCTCGGTACCATCCTGCTTCATCTGCTCGCGAATAGCGGCGGCGACCACATCGCGCGGCTGAAGCTCGTCGGTAAAACGCTCGCCGGCGGCGTTAAGCAAAATCGCGCCCTCGCCGCGGCAGCTTTCGCTGATCAGGAAGGTGCGGCCCGGCTGCGGCGAGAACAGTCCCGTGGGGTGAATCTGCACGTAGTCCAGGTGCTCCATCTTAATGCCATGCTCCTGGGCGATGTAGCAGGCATCGCCCGTGAGCTGCGGGTAGTTGGTCGAGTGGTCGTACACGCCGCCGATACCGCCTGTCGCCCACAGCGTGTGGCGGGCATGGATCTTAAACGGCTCGCCGGCATGCACGCCCTCGGCGGCATTTGCCAGCTCGTCGGCGGGGCGAACCGAGTTGTCCTCGTCCACGGGAACGGCGACGACGCCGAGGCACGCCGTGGCGCCATCACGCTCGCCCGTCAGAATGTCGGTCATGGCCACGTGCTCCAAAATCTGCACGTTATCCAGCTTGCGAACGGCCTGGAGGAGCTTGGTCGTGATCTCCTTGCCCGTAATGTCGGCATGGAAGGCAATGCGCGGGCGGCTGTGCGCACCCTCGCGGGTAAAGTCGAGGCTGCCGTCGGCCTTGCGCTCAAAGTCCACGCCCATGGCCAGCAGGTCGTTGATGACCGAGCGGCTCGAGCGGATCATGATGTCGACGCTCTCGCGGCGGTTGTCGTAGTGGCCGGCGTGCATGGTGTCC
This sequence comes from Collinsella sp. LCP19S3_B6, assembly GCF_052121815.1. Classification (NCBI taxonomy): domain Bacteria; kingdom Bacillati; phylum Actinomycetota; class Coriobacteriia; order Coriobacteriales; family Coriobacteriaceae; genus Collinsella; species Collinsella sp. LCP19S3_B6. The sequence goes on along the minus strand of NZ_JBQKDN010000001.1, from coordinate 203,608 downwards.
TCAAAGAAGGCGTCGTAGTCAGAGCCTTCGGGAAGCACGCAGATACCGCCCTGCGCGAGCATCGAATCGCACTCGTCGACAGCGCCCTTGGAGAGCATGATCACGCGCGTGCTCGTCGGCAGATTGAGGGCCGCGTATAGGCCCGCCACGCCGCAACCGGCAATGACGACGTCGCACTCCATGTCGGGGCATTGTTTGGTTTCCACAGGAATCCTCTCCCTTGTAATGTGACATAAGGGATGGTCCCTCATGTCACATCGTTCTAGCGAGCCGCGTATTCGAGCATGCGGTCGAGCGTGAGCTTGGCCTGGTCGGCGGCCTCATCCGACACGCCGATCTGCACCTCGCCCTCGCCCGTCTCCAGGCAGCGCACGAGCTTTTCGAGCGTGATGAGATCCATGTTGACGCAGGTGGGCTGCACCGCGGGGAAGTAGAACTTTTTGCCGGTGCCCTGACAGCGGCGCTCGAGCTCGTAGAGCACGCCGCGGACCGTCACGATGATGAACTCGCTCGCGTCCGACTCCTCGGCATACTTGATGATGCCGGCAGTGGAGCCGATGTAGTCGGCCTCGGCCAGGACGTCGGCCTTGCACTCGGGGTGCGCCAGCACGAGCGCGTCGGGGTGCGCCTCCTGTGCGTCGACGATCTGCTCGACGGTGATGATGTGATGGCGCGGGCAGTAGCCGTTGTTGAGGATGACGTGCTTTTGGGGCACCTGCTCGGCCACAAAGCGGCCCAGGTTCTGGTCGGGAATGAACAAGATGTGCTGCTGCGGCAGCTCGGAGACGATCTTGACGGCGTTAGAGCTGGTAACGCACACGTCACTCCAGCTCTTGATCTCGACCGTCGAGTTGACGTAACACACCACGGCCAGGTCGTCGCCATATTCGGCGCGCGCCGCGTCGACCGTCTCGTGCTTAACCATGTGCGCCATGGGACAGTCCGCGCCCGGCTCGGGCAGCAGTACGGTCTTGGTGGGGTTGAGCAGCTTGGCGCTCTCGCCCATAAACTCCACGCCGCACAGCACGATAGTCTGCTGCGGCAGGCTCTTGGCGAGCTTTGCCAGGTAGAAGCTGTCGCCGACGAAATCGGCCACAGCCTGAACCTCGGGCGCCACATAATAGTGCGCCAGGATCACTGCGTCACGTTGGGTTTTTAGCTGATGAATGGCCTCGACGAGCTCTGCGGGCACCAGTGCCGCGCGCTCCGTTGCCGTCGTTGCCGATGCCAGGCCGGCCGCGATATCGCGTGCAAGCTCCGATGCATCCATGTTCGCGCTCTGTGCCATCAAGGCCCCTCTCTTTTGGCGAATCTTGGGGCTTTAGTATGACACCTGGCTTTACAGCTGACAAGACAGCTGTAAAGCCAGGTGTAAAGTTGGAATAAGGATTCAATCTTGGGGCGGGTCCATTTTCGAACTGGCAAGCTGAGGACAGTCGAGCTCTCGATAACGCAGGAGGCATCTTTGGACGGCCGCCGCGCATGGTCGACGGCATGCCCGTGACCCAGCATGCGGGCCACGGCTTTGACACCAAGAGCATCAAGTTCGCCGTCGAGCGCATGAACGGCAACTGCCAGTTTCGCATTCACGGCAATCGGTTTGAGCTTCGCGCAGTGATGTAAGGGCGCGACAAGTCGGCGCCGCGCTCGACCCATCAGGACCGCCTTGCCGGCGCCAGTCCGCTACAGCGGTGCGGCGGCCGGGGTCAGCTGCTTGATGTAGGCCCACATGCGCTGCTTGGCGGCCTTGTCGGTCAGCGCGGCCTCAAAGCCGTCGAGCGCGAGTACGCGACGACCCTGCACGTGGGCGACCAAGCCGGGCTTGAGCATGGCGGTATCAAAGTCGTCGATCGCCACGAGCATGTCTGCGTAGGTCTCGCGCATGGTATCGGCCGCGCGATCGTCCAGCAGCAGGACCGCCTCGGGGTCCAAGGCCTCGAGCGCCTCGCGGAACAGCTCGCACGGCAGGTCCTCGCCTATCGCAACCGCTCCGTCGCCCGCGCCGGCAACACTTGCCAGCACGCAGAAATCCTCGGGCGCGTAACCGATGGCGCCGAGCGCCTTACGCAACGCGGCGCCGTCTGGACCGGCAGCCAGCTCGCCACCCGCACGCTCGGCATCGTCTAAATCTCCTTTTACCAGCACAATCGGCGAGCACGCGTTGCCCGCGATACGCACGCCGCGGCCCGCGAGCGATGCGAGCTCCTGCTCGGCCGCCTGGGCGATGGCTTCTTTTTTCTGGCTTTGTGACGTGGGCATGCGCTCTCCAATCGTTTGCGTGCCCACCATTATATAAAAGAGCCGCCCGCGAGTGGTTGCATTGCGGGCCGTTGGGTATAAGCACGGTCGTACTGAGTTTTACGCGGCCGAGCCGCGTCGCACTATGGAGGTCACTATGGCTGACATTAAGCAGATTACCCCCGAGAATTTCGATTCCATCGTTGACGGCAGCCTTCCCGTGCTGGTTGATTTTTGGGCACCGTGGTGCGGTCCCTGCCGCTCGCTCTCGCCTATCGTTGACGAAGTGGCCGACGAGCTGGCCGGCAAGATTACCGTCGCCAAATGCAACGTCGACGACAATCAGGACCTGGCCATGAAGTTTGGCGTCATGAGCATCCCCACGCTGGTTGTCTTTAAGAACGGCGAGGAAATCGACCGCTCCGTCGGTGCGCTGCCCAAGGCCAGGCTGCAGGCGCTGCTGGAGAAGCACCTGTAATACGCCGGTCACGCGCTGCCGTCCATGAGTGGTTTTGTGCCGCTCGCCGGAGAGCCGGGTGTTGAGCCCGCGACCACGGATAGTATGGTAATCACAAACAGCCCCCAGTGAACGGGTGCGAGTCAGACGGACTCGCACCCGTTTTCTTATGCGGCGATGCGCAAAGCGGGCGTAGTAGAATCTGAACCACTGATTAGACCCGTACAAAAGGAGATTCCCATGCATGACGTCGGAATGAACATGAGCCAGCTTGCCATGAGCGTCAAGCAGGTCGACGACACCATTGAGCTCGCTCACGAGTGGAGCCATCAGCTGCTGCATGCGACCGAGAACTTTGACATGGAGCGCATTGGCGCCAAGCTCGAGGCCGCCATGGCGGCGCTCCACGAGGCGCACGATGCGCTCGAGGGCTACGAGGAGGCCATCGAGGCCGACCATAACTCCGTTGGCTCCGTAAAGCTGGTGTAGCGTGGCCGAGCACGAGCACGCCTGCGAGCACGAGCATCCGCACGGGCCGACCGGCGACGTGGGCTGCCGCCTCAGCGGCTCCGCCTCCGAGCTGGTCCGTTTTTCGGTCACCGCGCCCGACGACCTGTTGCGCCGCTTTGACGAGCAAATCGCGCGCCGCGGCGACGTTGCCAACCGCTCCGAGGCCGTGCGCGACCTGATTCGCGCCTCCATTGCCAAGGAGCAGATGCGAACGCCCGACGAGCAGGTCATCGGGTCGCTCACCATGATTTACGACCATCACACCGGCGACCTGACGCGCCGCCTGGACGAGGTGCAGCACGACTACACCAACGAGATTGTCTCGACCATGCACGTGCATCTGGACCACCACAACTGCTTGGAGATTCTGGCGCTTAAGGGTCGCGGCGAACGTGTCTACGAGCTGGCCGACCGTCTGCTGGGCCTGCGCGGCGTTAAACACGGCGAGCTCACCTGCGCCGCCACCGAGCAGAGCCTGGGGCTGTAGCGGGTCTTTGCGCGGCGCACCTGCCAAGAAGGGACAGGTTTGTTTTGGCAGGTTTAACGTTTTACCTACCAAAATAAACCTGTCCCTTTTTGGCAGGTCTCGATGAAGGAGGGTCGCATGCGACATGCGCATATCCATGTAACGGGCATTGTGCAGGGCGTCGGCATGCGACCGTTTGTGTATCGCGAGGCCATGGCGCACGGCATTTGCGGCTGGGTGCTTAACGCGGGCGATGGCGTGCATATCGAGGCGCACGCTCTAAGCGAGGCGCTCGACGAATTTGTCGCCGCGCTTTCCGAGCATACGCCTGCGGCGGCTCGTGTGGAGCATGTCGAGGTTATGGACCTAGCGCCCGGCGACTGGGACGCCGCCAACGAGCGGGGCTTTCGCATTGTGGCATCGCAGGATCAAACCGCCCACACGACGCTCGTCTCGCCCGACATCGCCACGTGCGACGACTGCCTGCACGAGCTGTTCGACCCCGCCGACCGACGCTTTCACTATCCCTTTATCAACTGCACCAACTGCGGACCGCGCTTTACCATCATCCGGTCGCTGCCCTATGACCGAGCGGCCACCTCGATGGATTGCTTTCCCATGTGCCCCACCTGTGCCGCAGAGTATGGCGACCCGCTTGACCGGCGGTTTCACGCGCAGCCCGATGCCTGCTTTGATTGCGGGCCGCACATTACGTGGCGCGAGGCCGGCGAAGCCGCCGCGTCGCTGACCGTCGGCACCACGCGCAAGACCAGCGACGCCATTATCGACCGCTGTGTTGAGCTGCTGGCCAACGGCGGTATCATCGCCATCAAGGGTCTGGGCGGATTTCACTTGGCATGCGACGCCTCCAACGAGAAGACGGTAGCCGAGCTTCGCCGCCGCAAACGCCGCAGCAACAAACCGCTTGCCGTTATGGTACGCGGCCTTGCCGATACTGAACGCCTGTGCCATGTCAACGACGTTGAACGCGGCTTGCTGACCGGCAGCATTCGCCCCATCGTGCTGCTGCACCGACGTGCCGTTTGCGAGAGCGGCGGCTCCCCCAACGCGCTCGCGCCGTCCGTCGCGCACAACCTTCCTGAGCTTGGCGTTATGCTCCCCTACACCCCGCTTCAGCATCTGTTGCTTGCCGCGGCAGAAGCCCGCGGTATGCACGCGCTCGTCATGACCAGCGGAAACCTGAGCGAAGAACCCATCGAGACCGATGACAACCTTGCCTGGGAACACCTCGTTGCCGCCGGCATCGCCGACGCGTTGCTCGGTAACGACCGCGCAATCCTCTCGCGCTACGACGACTCTGTGGTGCGCGCGGTGAACGGCGCCGTTATGCCCGTTCGCCGCGCTCGCGGATATGCACCCCAGCCGCTGCCGTTGCCGGCGCTCGACGGAGCTCCGTCCTGCGTGCTCGCCTGCGGGCCACAACAAAAGGCCACGATTGCGCTCACGCGTGAAGGGACGAACGGCGAGGCAACCTGTTTTGTGTCGCAGTATATCGGCGATGTTGAAAACGGCGGGACCTTCGATGCCTGGAACGCCGCGCGCACGCGCTTGGAAGATCTCTTTGACTTGGAGCCCGCCGCCTTGGCCTGCGATCTACACCCCAGCTATCTATCGAGCCAGTGGGCGCGCGAGCAGGCGCGAAAATGCAATCTGCCGCTCGTCGAGGTCCAGCACCATCATGCGCATATCGCGAGCGTAATGGCCGAGGCGATTGCCGCGGGCCAGCTTACAACCGACGCGCGCGTCCTTGGCATCGCCTTTGACGGCACCGGCGCCGGCACCGATGGGACCATTTGGGGCGGCGAGTTTCTTGTTGCCAGCCTTGGCGGCTTTGAGCGCGCCGCGCATTTGCGCACCTGGACGCTCCCCGGCGGGGCGGCCTCCGTGCGCGACGCCCGCCGCAACGCCTTTGCCCTGCTCAGTGAGCTCGGCCTGCTTGAACATCCGGGGGCCGAGCGGCTCTTGGACGGCCTAGACGAGCAAACACGCAGCGTGACGGCAACGATGATCGAGCGGAACATCAACAGCCCACGCACGAGCAGTATGGGGCGTCTCTTTGACGCCGCCGCTGCAGTTTTGGGCATTTGCGGGCAGGCAACCTACGAAGGCGAGCCCGCCATCGAACTCGAAGCCGCCGCCTGGCGCGCGCTCGGCAGCAAAATTACCCATGTTCCCGGCGATAAAGACGGCTGTTCCGCATCTGACCCATTGCGACTGGACAGTTTGTTCAGATTTGTATTAAAAACAGACCCTCTAACCAACGGTTTTGGCTCAGATTACCCCGAAGAGGGCTCTCCAGGCACCTCATTTGCGGTTAATTCGCCCGCCGGATACCCCAAATCAACCCATTCGGGGTCCTCGCAGACGATCTATACCACCCATTACCACTCTAAAAAGTACAAATCTGAACTAACTGTCCAAGCAACCTCGAGCAGGTCTCTCGTCCTGAGCCCCAGCTCACTTTTTGCGGCGCTTTTGGAGGGAACCAGAGCCAGTGTGCCCGCCGACAGGCTCGCACTCGACTTCCATGTCGCCGTCGCGCGCTCTTCGGCACGCATCGCCAGCGAGATCTGCACCCGTGAAGGCCTCGACACCGTCGCGCTCTCGGGCGGCGTGTTCATGAACCGACTTCTGCTCCAGCTCCTCACCCGCGAGCTCAAAAGCGCAGGTCTTACTGTCCTTATCCCGCATACCGTGCCCGTCAATGACGGCTGCATCGCCTACGGTCAGGCGGCGGTCGCAAGCGCTCGTCTTGCGCAAATCGCATCGCAGTAGCTCGCTCTCGCACGCCGCTGTGCCCAGCCGTCTCACAGGCGTAACGCGTTTGCCCGCGAACCCCGCGAGCGCTACCATCAACTGATGGATTATTGAGCGCCCATCCAGCGCAAAGCGTCTAAAAGGGGAACAATATGTGCCTTGCCGTCCCCGGTAAAGTAGTCAAACGCGACGACGGCCTCAAGGCCACCGTCGACATGATGGGCATCGAGCGCCCCGTGTCGCTACGACTCGTGCCGACGGCGCAGGTTGGCGACTATATTCTCGTGCACGCCGGCTTTGGCATCCAGATCGTCGACGAGCAGGAAGCGCAAGAAACGCTCGAGCTCGTTAACGCCATGACCGAACTGGCCGAAGAAGACCAACTGGCCAGCAACCCGGCCGAGGCATACTAGTGGCGGCCGGACAGCCGGTGCGCTCCGGTATCGACTTTTCGGTATTTCGCGACCCCAAGCTGGCTCGCGAGCTCATCGAACGCATTCTCGGTCTTGTCGGCGACCGTACCATCAACCTTATGGAAGTCTGCGGCACGCACACCGTGAGCATCGGCCGCTATGGCTTTCGCTCCATTATGCCGGCCGGGCTCAAGCTGCTGAGCGGCCCGGGCTGCCCCGTCTGCGTTACCGCCAACCGTGACATCGACCACGCGATCGCGCTCGCCAACATAGACGGCGCCATCATCACCACCTTTGGCGACATGATGCGCGTGCCCGGATCGTCCACCTCGCTCGCAGCGCAAAAGGCGGCAGGGCGCGATATCCGCATCGTCTACTCTCCGCTCGATGCGCTCGACATTGCCGAGCAAAATCCCGATCGTCCGGTCATTTTTATGGGCGTGGGCTTTGAGACTACGACGCCCACCATCGCCGCTGCCATCTTGGAGGCCGAGACGCGCGAGCTTTTGAACTTTTCGGTCTATTGCGCCCACAAGACCACGCCGCCGGCGTTGCGCGCCATCGCCAACGATCCCGAGACCGCCATCGACGGCTTTATCCTGCCGGGCCACGTCTCCACCATCACGGGTTTGGCGCCCTTTAGCTTTTTGGTCGACGAGTTCGATACCCCGGGCGTGGTCACGGGATTTGAGCCGGTCGATATCCTGCAAGGCATCTGCATGCTGGTCCAGATGGCTGTCGAGGGCAGGCCCGCGATCGACAACGCCTACCGCCGTGGCGTCAACGCAGGCGGCAACCCCGTGGCGCGACAGCTGGTCGAGCAGGTGTTTGAGCCATGCGACACCACATGGCGCGGGCTGGGGCCGATTGCCAGCTCGGGCCTTTCCATCCGCCCCGAGTTCTCGCGCTTTGATGCCCGTACCCGCTTTGACGTGCCCGTTGAGGCGACGGTCGAGCCGCGTGGGTGCCGCTGCGGCGACGTACTGCGCGGGGCCATTACGCCGAGCGGCTGCCCTCTGTTCGGCCACGCTTGCACACCCGAGCATCCCGTGGGCCCCTGCATGGTGAGCTCCGAAGGCAGCTGCGCGGCGTACTACCGCTACCGTAACTAGTCCGGACGCACCCGCACACTGACACCACCCACGATTGGAGTTTTGGATATGTCCCGTACTGCCACCGATAGCACCGTCCTGTTGGGCCATGGCTCCGGCGGTCAGATGATGAAACGCATCATCGATGAGGTCTTTTTAGATGCCTTTGGGGCGCCCGAGTTGCTCGAAGGCAACGACGCCGGCGTCGCCGCGCTGCCCGCGAGCGGGCGCATCGCCATGTCGACCGACAGCTTTGTAGTCTCGCCGCAGTTCTTCCCCGGTGGCAATATCGGTCGCCTCGCCGTGTGCGGAACCGTCAACGATGTCGCGACCTCGGGCGCCAACGTGCGCTACCTATCGTGCGGTTTTATCCTCGAAGAGGGCTATCCCATGGATAAGCTCCGCCAGATTGTGCAGACGATGGCCGAGACGGCGCGCGAGGCGGGCGTGTCCATAATCACGGGCGACACCAAGGTGGTCGAGCGCGGCGGGGCCGACGGCGTCTACATCAATACCGCCGGCGTGGGCGAGGTTCCCACGGGCGTGGCGCTCAGCGGCGCCAACTGCCGCCCCGGCGACGTTATCCTGGTGTCAGGCACACTGGGCGACCACGGGATCGCCATCATGAGCCAACGCGAGGGCCTGGCGTTTTCGAGCACGATCGAAAGCGACGCCGCGCCGCTCAACCACCTGATTGCCGACGTTTTGGCCGCAGCGCCCGGCACGCGTTGCTTTCGCGACCCCACGCGCGGTGGCCTGGCGTCCACACTCAACGAGTTTGCCCAGGCCAGCGGTGTTGCCATGGAGATCGACGAGGATGCCGTGCCCGTGCGTCCCGACGTGCAGGCGGCATGTGAAATGCTCGGCTACGATGTGCTGCAGGTGGCAAACGAGGGCAAGATGGTCGCCGTGGTGCCGGCCGAGCAGGCCGATGCGGCTCTAGCCGCCATGCGTTCCGCCCGCTACGGCGAGAACGCCGCGATCATCGGCCGCGTGCTGCCACTTGCCGAGGGCTCCCGTCCCGCCGTGCGCGTGCGCACCGGCTGGGGCTCGACCCGCATCCTCGACATGCTCGTGGGAGAGCAGCTGCCGAGAATTTGCTAACGACGGCATCCGTGCGCCACCGCGCTTTGAACAATGCGCTTTTGATCGCTCAGCACAAGAGACCCCCACGACCGAGTTGAATCGGTCGCGGGGGTCCTTGCATTTGCGAGCTTTGCCGTTATCTACACTCGGAACTTTGGATACGTCAGCAGTACGAGCGAGACGCTCACGCCCAGCTGTATGAGAATCTGGCGAACGTCGCCGACGCCTCCAAGCGCCATGATAGGCAGCAAGGTAACGAGCATCGACGTGGCTTTTGCCCGCCTACTCCCCGCAGCCGCTCTCGATTAGCGCCACGAGGGCATCGACGGCGGCCGCCTCGTCGGCGCCGTCGGCTGCAATCTCAATCTCGCAACCACAGGCCATTCCCAGGCTCATAACCATCAGGATCGACTTGGCGTCTTTGGCGTCTCCGCCCACCTTACCAACGGTGATCGAGCTCTCGTACTTGCTCGCCTCCTGCACAAACAGCGATGCAGGGCGCGCGTGGATGCCGCTCGGATTCTTGACGACCGTCGTCTTGGAAACCATCTCTACTCCTTACTCCACCACGATGTTATCGGTTGCGGTGTCGGCGCCGTTGCTGGCGATGAGTTTCTTGTAGTAGAAATAGGACTTCTTTCGCCCCAGCGCCATGCTTCCATTGCCAAAATCGTCAACATCGACCGAAACAAAGCCGTATCGTTTGCTTACCTCGGAAGTTCCGGAACTTACCAGATCAATCGGACCCCACCACGCATAACCAAATACATCCACACCATCCTTAATTGCTTCAGCGAGCTGCTCGACATGGCGCTTCATATAGTCGATACGATAGTCGTCCTCGACATATCCATTCTCGTCGAGCTCATCTATGGCTCCAAGACCGTTCTCAGAGATAAAAATAGGCAAATGGTAACGATCGTAAATATGATTAAGAGTGATACGGAAACCAATGGGGTCGATAGGCCATCCCCATTCCGACGCCTCAAGATAGGGATTTTTAATTGCCGTAACCAAAGAGCCCGAGGGCTTGGGGACCGGCTCACCCTTATAGCGCATGATGTAGGTCATGTAGTAACTGATCGTTACGAAATCGACAGTACCCGACTTGAGCACCTCAGCATCACCCGGCTGCATATCAATATGAATATCGTTCTCATCAAAGAAACGATCCATGTAATACGGGTATTCGCCTTTAGCCTGGACGTCACTGTAGAACCAGTTGAAGTGGTCTTCGAACAGAACCTGGAGCTGATCTTCGGGCTTGGGGGTCTCAGCATAGTTCTCGAGTCGGCAGAGCATGTTTCCGATCTTTGCATCCGGATCAATTTCGTGGCACTTCATAACGGCCTTGGCGCTCGCAACAAATTGATTATGGGAAACCTGATACTTAAGCTCCCAATTGTCGCGATACGGATTCTCCGGAGTCTTAGAATCCTCTTCGCTCATAATGACGCCACTGCAGGTGAAAGGATTGGTAAGAACATTGTTGATTTCGTTGAACGTAAGCCAGTATTTAACTTTCCCCTTGTAACGCCTAAAGCAAGTCTCCGCATAACGCTCAAATGCTTCGACAGTGTGGCGGCTTTTGAAACCACCGTATGCTTCGGCAAGATGAAGCGGGGTATCGAAGTGGCACAGCGTCACCATTGGCTCCATACCGAGCTTGTGGCATTCATCAAACACGCGGTCATAAAAAGCCAAACCGACCTCGTTTGGCTGAGCATCGTCACCGTTGGGGAAAATGCGGCTCCAGCTGATCGACATGCGGAAAACCTTAAATCCCATACCCGCAATCTCGGCCAGTTGCTCCTTATAGCGATGATAAAAATCGATTCCCCGACGCTTGGGAAGATTGTATTGCTCGGGATGTAGCTTCATTTGCTCCAACATCTCGGCGGTAACGGAATTATGCGGGAGAGGCTGACCTTCATATCCACGATTCGCCTCGCGAGAAATAAACGGAGCGAAATCAGAGGTTGCAAGCCCGCGACCCCCCTCATCAAACGCACCCTCAATCTGATTTGCAGCCGTTGCTCCTCCCCAGAGGAAGCCATCAGGAAATGCGCTCTGCTTCTTAACAGTATCCATAAATCTAGTTCCTTAAAGATGGAGTTCTTAAAAATAGAGGGAGACCTTTGTCGCAATCTCCCTCGCGTCAACCAATTGGAAGATTCGAATTACTGACCGGCGCGGATAGCCAGTGCGCGCACAATCGGCATCATCTTTTTAACCATATGAAGTTCAGCACTAATGGTCATGAGAGTGTCCTGAGCATGCGTAAAAAGCAACGAGTACTCGACTTCCTCACCTGCCGCTTGGGCTTGAATCGTGGCAGTCTGCACTTTATGCGCGGTCAGAATCTTTGCATCCGCTTGGGCAAGGTGCTCCTCTGCCGCATCAAAATCAAACTCCGCCAAGCTATCCAACGCCTGGTCAATACAAGTCCTACCGTCACCAGTATTTAAAATGACTTCCATAGCCACAGCGCTGATGTCAATTGCGTCACTCATCGTTCGCTCCCGTCGTTGTAGAATCTGCAGCTGCCAGCACAACTTTTTCGGATGGACCATTCTCAGAAGCAGTCTCGGAAATGTTTGCAGCCTTCCTTGCCTCACGAGCGACACGTTTTGCCGCCTTCTTCGCAGCGCGCTCAGCCTCGATTTTCTGCTCGTCCTCTGCGGCATGTTTGTCGAAAACCTTAAAGAAGGGATACCAAATGATTGCCGCAAGAATCAGGTTCACCACGACAAGCACCACGTTGCGAAAATCTCCGTTGGAAAGGAAGTAAGCCGAAACCGCGTTGGGAAGGAAGTTCATCGCAAACATCTGGGTATGGAGACTTGCCCAGTCGAACTGCAGCCACAGATAGGCATTTGCGGGCAGAATGATAGCTTGAAGAATAACCGGGATGAACAGATAGGGATTATTAACGATAGTGGAAAAAACCAGAGGCTCATTGATATTAAAGAGGGACGGCACGAACGTCGCCTTACCGAGCGTGCGGTTCTTTTTGGATTTCGAGAACAGCATCATAAACGCCAGAGGCAAAGTGTTGAGCTCTCCGCCAATCATGTAGTAGCGCGAAAGGCCATACGCATTGATGTTGGTCGGCGTAGCCCCCGCGGCAACTGCAGCCATATTCTCAGCCATACCACCCTGGGTGATCGGAAGCGTCACCGAAATAAACGCCCAGCCCGAAACACCAAAGAAGTAGAACACGTCCATCACCAAAGCCATAAACACAACGCCGGGGAGAGACTGGCCAAAACTGGTAACGGGTGAAAGAATCAGCGCAATTACGGTAAAGACATCAATTCGAACAAGAAACGTCAGCAGAAACGCAATTGTAAGGCTCAGCAAAATTGGGATAATGCTGTCGAACCAGCTTTTAACAAAATCAGGGATAACCGATTCTTCACCGAAGAAGCTATGATGCGCTGCGAACTTGTAGATTGCACCGACCGTGATACCCACTGCCATAGCCGCAAACATGCCGCTCGAGCCGAACTTCCACATCTCGAAGGCCATGCCCTCATCGACCGTCTGGGGATTCATGCACAGCATAAAAGCGCCGACGCCGGTAAAGCCAGCGATCAGGGCCCTACCTTTATCGTCCTCCTTGACACAGACGCTGTGAGGAATGATAAAAGCGATGAACATTCCTACGAGACCAAACGAGTAGGTATTAAGCGCTGACAGGTCAGGTAGAGCGGGCACAAAATTACGAACCACATTAAAAAGGCTCGGAATTGCCGAGACCATTGTAAACGGAACGATATACAAAACGGCATTGGCAACGATTCCAAACCAATAGCTCGACGTAAGCTTATTGACAACGGGGACAACGTTCTTTTCGATGCTCCCTTGGACTTTTTTCATCACATTAGACATATCAAGCACACCCTATTCGCCATCAAAATCTATGTCGAGAAGATCGTAGGCATCTTCGAGAATTCCCTCGCCATCAAGCGACGCATAATAATCAGGGTCGATTGACATTACCTTTACACCGTAAGGCTCAAGCATTTTTTGCGTCGCCGGAACCTCGGCGGCAAAATGCGGCCCCAAGAGGAGGGCATCGATCTTATCGGCATAGTCCATAATTTCAGATTTGCTGACCGCATTGATGGTGCAGTCAAGGCCCTTGGACTTTGCGACCCTGCGCATGCCCGCCGCCATAAAGCCGGTCGAGGCACCGATGCCGCAAGCGAGGAGAATACGGACGGTGCCGTTCTCGTCTGCCATGGGGTACTCCTTTCCCAATAAGCGGGCCCAAGGCAGCTCCGATGCCGCCGCAGTCCCCGCCATGTTCTTGAGCGTCCGTGTCGACCCGGCCGCCCTTGACCGTGACCGCACTATACGCGGCAGAGGGTTCTTGCCGCCAACCGTCTTTTTGCCGCATGGCGGCAAGGCGGCAGATTTTCCGCTTGCGCGGCAAGCCGGGCGGTTTTCCGCTTGGGCGGCAAATTGGAAAAGCTGCTCCACACGGAGCTGAGATACCATGGGGCGGTACGCCCCATCTGCCGTTCATCTCTTGGAGGAAAGCCATGGCGAGTGCCAAGCAGAACCGCATCAACCGCATGATCGACGTGCTCGAAAACAGCAGCTCATGGGTATCCTCCTCGATGCTTGCCGGCCTTTTAGGCGCAAGCGAGCGAAGCATCCGCAATTATGTTGCAGAGGTCAACGAAACCGGTACCCGGCATATTGAATCGTCTAAAGAGGGCTATCGCCTTGCCGCGACGGCACCGGCCACCGCCAGCGCTGCCGCAAGTCCTCGCGAGAACGTCGATGCCATCCCCGCGAGTGCGGACACCAGACGCGACTTTACCATCTCCCGCCTTGTCAACGCATGCGGTGGACTCTCCGTCTTTGATATCTCCGATGAGCTCTTTATCAGCGAGAGCACGTTTCAGAGCTCCGTGATGCCACAGGTGCGCGCGCTCGTGCGACAATTTGGCCTCAATGTCGAGACGCACGACTACCGTATGACGCTTACGGGGCGCGAGGCCGACAAGCGCAAGCTTCTCGGCCATATAGCCACCCACAATTCCTATGGATACTTCACCTCGACCAAGACGCTCGAGAACATGTTTCCCGGCTTTGACGTGCAGGCGACCCTCTCGAGCTTGGTCGAGATCTGTCAGCGCTCGGACCTGTTTATCAACGACTACGCACTCTCCAACCTGCTTATGCACCTGCTGGTGATCATCATCAGGCTCACCTCGAACAACGAGCTCAGCGAGGTAGACGGCGTCATCGACGGAGACGGCCTAGTGGAGCAGCTCGGGCAGCGCGAGCAGATCACGCACTGCGCCCAGCGCATCGCCGCCTACTTTGAGAAGCAGTTTGGCTGCGCGATTCCGCGCACCGATTTTCAGCAGATCCTGCTGCTTTTGGCGCTTTCCGTCGAGCGTTGCGATTTTGGCGACCTCAACCGCGAGGAGCTCGCGGGCATCATCGACCGCGATTTTGTGGACATGGTCCTGGGAATTCTCGACGAGTGCGGCGAGCGCTACAACCTACCACGCTTTATCGACGAGCCTATGCGCCTGCAGCTCGTCCTGCATATGTTTAACGCCTACCAGCGCGCTATCTACCACGTAAGCTACCCCAACCCGCTCGCCGCGCAGATCAAAAGCGAGTACGCACCGGTCTACGACATGGCGGTCTATATCGCCCACCGCTTTTCGACCGCCATGGATGTTGAGGTGGGCGAGAACGAAATCGCATTTATCGCCTTTCACATCGGCGCCTATTTTGAGAAGTTCTCTGCACCCGATGGCGCCATCACCTGCACGGTGATTATCGAGGAGTACCACGATTTTGCACGCAGGCTCGTCGACGACCTCAAGGCCGAGTTTGGCGACGACATAAGTGTTGTTGCCGTGATGAGTTGCGATAACTACCTGGCCGATCCTCCCGAGTGCGACGTGGTGGTCACTACGATCGACGTGCCGGTTTGCGGCGGCAGCACCAAAATCTTGATCGGACCCATCCTCACTAAGCAAAACGTGCGAAAGATCCGCGACCGGCTTTGCGCCATCCAAGAGCGGCGGCGGCGCCTCTATGCCCAGGGCCTTTTGGGACGCCTGCTGCAGCCGGGGCTGTTTATGCGCAATGTGGACGCAGACGACGCCATAAGCTGCATCGACCGAATGGGGAAGCTTTTGGCTGCCCAGGGGCTCGCAACGCCTGAGTATATCGCTGACGTGCATCTGCGTGAGAGAGTCTCGTCGACGGCGTTTACCGACAGCCTTGCCATACCCCACGCGATCTCGGTGTATCCAGACCGTTCGTTTATCGCCGTGGCCCACAATGACGCCCCGATTCCTTGGGGACGCCACGACGTGCGGTTTGTGCTACTTATAGGCATCGCACAGGAAGACATGGGGCTCTTTAGAGATGTGCTCGATCTGATTATCGAGGTGTTCTCCTCGGTAGAGACCACGATGAGGCTCATGCAGACCGACACATTCGAGGAGTTTCTGGCTGCGTTTACGCAAGACATCGGATAGAAGGCTCGACCCGCATCCTCGACATGCTCGTAGGAGAGCAGCTGCCGAGGATTTGCTAACGACAAAGGCTCAGGGCTATTAAAGATATTCAAATTCCAAACATGCCCGGCACGCATGCCCAGTATCATGAGGTGCGTTTTACAACTCAAGCGGCAGGAGCACCCATGGCAGCAGCTTTTTCCCATGTGATCTTTGACCTGGACGGCACCATCCTCAACACGCTCGAGGACCTGGCGGCCGCCGGCAACCATACCTGCGAGATGCACGGCTGGCCCACGTTTGCCGTAGACGAGTACCGCTACAAGGTGGGAAACGGCATGCTCAAGCTGGTCGAGCGCTTTATGCCCGCCGAGTATGCGGGCGACGGCCGTATGTTTGAGCAGACGCTTGCCGAGTTTAGGGCTTACTACGGCGAGCACAAGGAGGACCACACCGCACCGTACGCCGGTACGATCGAGATGCTCGACCGCCTGCACGCGGCGGGCGTGCAGCTTGCCGTGCTCACCAACAAGGACCATGTCTCGGCCGCTCCGCTTATCGAGAAGTATTTTGGTTCCGAGCGCTTTGCGCTGGTACAGGGCCGTGTCGATGCGTTTCCGCCCAAGCCCGAGGCACCCGTCACGCTGCATGTGATGGAAGAGCTGGGCGCCGACCCGGCGACCACGCTCTACGTAGGCGATTCCAATGTCGATATCCTGACCGGCCACAACGCCGGTCTTAAGAGCGCAGGCGTCAGCTGGGGCTTCCGCGGCCGCGCAGAGCTGGAAGCCGCCGGCGCCGACTACGTGGTGGACACCCAGGACGAACTTGCAGCGCTGGTGCTGGGCGAGTAGCGAAGCCGCTGCTTAACGTAGCTGCGACAATTCTTCCACGCGGAAACGGCATCCCGTTTTGGGGCTCCGGAATGGGATGCACTTTCCGTTTGAGGCGCGTCGGGGAAACGACATCCCGTTTTGGAGCAATATTCCGGGTCGAACTTTCCGCAACCCACCCCATCCGGAAACCGCAACCCACTATTCGGCCAAAAACCGGGTCGCATTTTCCCAAGCATTCGATGCAACGCCGGTGCAAGGCGTGTCCCTAACTGCCGGCAGAAAAAGAACGTCCCTAAGTGCCGCAAGAGTGTCCCTTTTGACTAGTCATTTAAGAACGTCCCCAATGACTACCATGGCAACGTCGATGTTTCGGCAATGTCAGCGAGCGGGCACCAGAGCGAACAAATTGGCATGAAAAGAGGACGGCATAGACCTTCTGGTCATGCCGTCCTCTTTGAATGACAAGTTGTCGCTCTGGTGCCCACGCAGCGTCGAGCAGTTGCGGCGTTTGGTAAAACGCCGCAACGAACTAGTTCATCATCGCATTCATAATCTCGGTGGTTGCGGAATCGTCGACAGACCACTCGTTATCCTCGTTGGCGGAATACTTAAAGGTGACCTTGGTGTCCTTGGTCTTAGCGGCCTTGGTCACGTCGACCATCACCTGGCCGGCCATCTTGTACAGCTCGTCCTCGGAAGGCATCGTATCGAGTGCGGCGATCTTCTCCTGATACTGGGTGGCGAAATCTTCGACGATCTTGTTCATGGACTTGCAGGTGATGGTGACCTCGGCGGTCGCGGTGCCCTTGTCCTCATCGACCGTCACATCACCGATCTTGTAATCAAAACCCTCGAGATAGCTCTTGGCATACTCCTTGGGATCGATGCCCAGCTGCTCAAACTCGTCGCCCGAAGCCTCTTCCAGGCCGGAGAGGAAATCATCGCTGCCGTTCTTGATCTCGTCAAACTGACTCGTAAGGTCGTCGGTGATGAGCTCCTCCACCGAAGGCCCTCCGCAGCCGGAAAGCAAAACCACGCACGCGACCAGGGCAGCCATCAAGGGCGCAAGCAGCAGCTTCTTTTTCATGACATTCCTCCAAACAAGCGGCGCTGCGTTTCCCGCGCAGCGCACGTCGTAACAGTAGGTCCATATTAGCGGCTCCGTTCAACCCCCTACGTCGCAAAAGCGTGGGCGGCTCAATTTGACGAGTGAATGGCCCATAAAGCAAGCCCCCTGCAATAAAATGTGCCTGCTCGGCCTATTAAAAAAGGGTGGCCGGATAACCCGACCACCCTTGTGCATCTTCTGGATGCCGCAGACTACTTGCGGACGACCTTAACGATGGCGTCACCGGCGGCGACGGCAGACTCGGCCTCGACGGCGAGCTCGACATCGGCAAACTCGGCGGTGTTGGACACGGCCACGACGACGCAGTCCTTGTAACCGGCGGCAGCGATCTTGGCGCGGTCGATCTTGAGCAAGGGCTGGCCGGCCTTCACGACGTCGTCGGCCTTGACGAAGCCCTCGAAGCCGTCGCCATTCATGTTGACGGTATCGACGCCAACGTGCACCAGAACCTCGATGCCGCTATCGGACTGCAGGCCCACGGCGTGACCCATGGTGACGGTCACCTTGCCGTCGCAGGGAGCGTAGACCAGGTCGTCCTCGGGCCACACGGCGCAGCCCTTGCCCAAAACCTCGCCAGCAAAGACGGGATCGGGCACGTCGGCCATCTTGATGACCTTGCCCTTGACGGGCGAACACAGCACGTCGGCGCCGGCAGAAGCAGAAATGGAGGCCGGAGCAGCGGCAGCCACGGGCTCAGCCTTCTTCTTGAACATATCAAACAGACCCATACGTTTTCTCCTCTTGATTAAGCGCAACGTTATGCGCATACCTATGGTGATTATAGTGCCAAATGGCCAAAATGCTAAGGCGAGGGCCCGAATCACAAGCCCTTCCAAGCCCTTCCAAGCCCTTCCAAAACCTTTTCCCATGGGCACTCATATTGTCGATTAAGCCTCGATAAGCCCCAGGTGAACAAAAGCGTTCCAGATGCCGTCGTCATCGACGTCGGTGGTCGCGTAGTCGCCGGCCGGTCCGGCGTTCGGCGGAACGCCGGGGCTCAATTATTCCAAGCCCTCGGTGCCGTTGGACTTGATGATCTTCTGGTATGCGAAGAAGCTGTCCTTGCGGCGGCGCTCGTAGGTACCGGTGCCGTCGTCGTACTTATCGACGTGAATGAAGCCGTAGCGCTTGCGCATCTCGCCAGTGCCGGCGGAAACCAGGTCGATGGGACCCCACCAGGTGTAGGCTATCAGGTCAACGCCATCGGCAATGGCCTCGCCCATGGCCTTGATGTGGCTCTGCAGGTAGGCGATGCGATACGGGTCATGGATGGAGCCGTCCTCCTCGACCTCGTCGTAGTCGCCCATGCCGTTCTCGACCACCATCAGCGGAATCTCGTAGCGGGCGTAAATCTCGTTGAGGGCGATGCGCAGGCCCAGCGGATCGATCTGCCAGCCCCAGTCGGTGGGGACGTTCTTAAACGACTAGTCAAACAAGAATGTCCCCAACGACTAGTCGTTTAAGAACGTCCCCAATGGCTACTCTGGCAACGGCAGCGAGCGGGCCGCATCCGGAGCAAGACAACGCCGCAAGTAGAGGACGGACAGCGAGCGACGTCCAGGGAGAACAAGTTGGCATGAAAAAGGCGAGGCATTGACCTTCTGGTCATGCCTCGCCTTTTGAATGACAAATTGTCTCCCTGGGCGGCGCGCAGCGTCGGCCGGTTACGGCGTTTGGTACAACGCCGTAACTACTCCTGTGCTCCATACTGCTCGTAGTAGGCGTCGATGGCGGCCTTAAGCTCGTCATCGATGACGACCTTGCCATCGATCTCGTGGTTGTAGAGGGTCTCGACGACCTCGGCCATGGAGACGATGCTCGCGACGGGGAAACCGTACTTTGCCTCGATCTCCTTCTGAGCGGTGGTCACGCCACCCTTACCGACCTCCATGCGGTTGAGGGACACAATCAGGCCCTTGATTTCGACGTCGGCGGCAGCCTTAACCTTGGGATAGGTCTCGTCGATGGACTTGCCGCTGGTGGTAACGTCCTCGACCATGACCACGCGGTCGCCGTCCTTGGGCTCATAACCCAGCAGGTTGCCCTTATCGGCACCGTGGTCCTTGGCCTCCTTGCGGTCGCAGCAGTACTTGACCTCCTTGCCGTACAGCTCGTGGTAGGCAATCGCGGTCACGACGGCCAGCGGAATACCCTTGTAGGCCGGTCCAAACAGCACATCAAAGTCGTCGCCAAAGTTATCGTGGATGGCCTGGGCGTAATACTCGCCCAGCTTCTTGAGCTGATAGCCCGTCACGTAAGCGCCGGCGTTCATAAAGAACGGGGACTGACGGCCGCTCTTGAGCGTAAAGCTGCCGAACTTAAGGACGTCGGACTCAACCATAAACTTGATGAACTCTTGCTTGTAAGCCTCCATGCGGGCTCCTCTCGTAATCGCGTACGTGCTCTCCAGTTTAGCGCAGGCGAAGCGTCGATGCGGGTGCGCTTTGGAGCCACATCCCCCCGTTAGAGTAAGGAACTGGGCGGCGGCTCATACGCTAGTCCTTGGGTGCCCAGGACCAGAAGAAGTTGATAAGGGCCACACGCGAGGCGGTACCGGTCTTTCTGTTGATCGAGGAAATGTGGCGGTAGAGCGTAGAGCGCGAAAGGAAAAGCGTTGCGGCAATGTCCTGAACGCTCAACTGTACTCATTTAAGTACGTCCCCAATGAGTGGCCGAAAATGGGCCATGTGTCCCAGTTGTGGAGACTCGTTGAGCCGTCTGGGTATCGTGAAAGATCGCGCGCTCACCCATCATCAAAAGTGACACACGCTACCTGTTGATGGGAGGCAGCCATGGGCTTCTTTGACAAGATGTTCGAGAAGAAAGAGTGCGCGATTTGCGGTACCGAACTGGGGCTTTTGGGAAAGACCAAAATCAACGAAGGCTACCTGTGCAAAGAGTGCGCAGGCAAGCTCTCCCCCTTCTTTAGTGGTTGGCGCTCCAGCACCGCGGACGATATCCGCGAGCAACTCGCCTACCGCGAGGCCAACGCCGAGCGCCTGGCCTCGTTCAACCCCACGCGCACGCTCTCTGCCGGGCGCACCAACATCATGCTCGATGAGGACGCGGGCCTGCTGATCATCACTTCGCAGAGCCGCTGGCGCGACGCCAATCCCGACATCATCGAGTTCTCACAGGTACTCGGCTGCGACATGGATATCGACGAGCATCGCACCGAGATCTATCGCGAGACCAAGGACGGCGAGCGCGAGAGCTACAACCCGCCGCGCTACGACCTGGATTACGACTTTAACCTGACCATTCACGTCAACACGCCGTACTTTACCGAGATCAACCTGCGCGTGAACGACTCCACCATCGATCAGCGCGGGTCCATCGAATATCGCGAGGCCAAGCGCCAGGCAACCGAAGTCCGCGATGCGCTGGTACAGCTGCGTCAGGAGACACGCGACAGCGTCGTGGCCGCCAAGGCCCCCAAGACCGCGGTCACCTGCCCCTTCTGCGGTGCAACCACCATTCCCGATGCCAGCGGGCGCTGCGAATACTGCGGCGGCGCCATCGGCGCATAGTCTCCGGCACGGAAAGGACCGGTCATGGCCTTCGAGAGTGTCAACTATCAGTGCCCCGCGTGTGGCGGCCCCCTTCACTTTGCCAGTGCCGAACAAAAGCTTGTCTGCGACTACTGCGATTCGCGTTTTGAAGTCGAAGAAGTCGAGGCCCTCTATCGCGAGCGCCAGGACAAGGCAGATGCCAAAGCCGATGCCGCAGCCGCGGCCCCCAAACCTGCTGTCGACGATGCTGTGCAGGAGCTCGCCCAAAACGCCGGCTACATCTGCTCGTCGTGCGGCGCCGAGCTGGTCTCGGACGGCACCGTCGCCGTTACCACTTGCCCATACTGCGGCAACTCCGCCGTGGCGCCCGGCCAGCTCTCGGGCGACTTCTCACCCGACCTGGTGATTCCGTTTAAGCTCGGGCGCGATGATGTTATGGCAGCACTCAAAGAGCACTACAAGGGCAAAATCCTGCTGCCCAAGAGCTTTGTCACCGGCAACCACATCGACGAGGTCCAAGGCGTTTACGTGCCGTTTTGGCTCTACGGCGCCCGCGTGGATGGCGAAGTGTACTTCGATGCGACCAACGAGACCGTGACCGAGGAATCCGACCGCACCGTCACGACCACCGACCACTACGACGCCTACCGTAAGGGCAAAATCTCGTTTGAGCGCGTGCCCGTCGACGGATCGTCCAAGATGCCCGACGGCCATATGGATGCCATCGAGCCGTTTGACTACGACGCGCTGCGCCCGTTCTCGGTCGCGTATATGCCCGGCTACATCGCCAACCGCTACGATGAGGATTGCGAGACCTGCAAGGCGCGCGCCGAGCGTCGTATGGAAGAAAGTACGATTTCGGCCCTGCGCGAGACCGTCGTCGACGAATATGACGATGCCACGGTCGAAAGCAAGCAGCTCGACTACACCTGGGAAGACAGCAACTACGCTCTGTTCCCCGTGTGGATGCTTTCCACCTCGTGGAACGGCAAGAGCTACCTGTTTGCCATGAACGGCCAAACCGGCCGCATGGTCGGCGAGCTTCCCTGCTCCAAGCCCAAGCTCGCCATCGCCTCGGTGCTGTTCTTTGTGATCGGGTTTGTCCTCTCCCAGATTCTCTTTATGGGCGAGAACGCCTTCAATCCGGACTACCTCACCTTTGATATCGAGGGCATCCTCATCAACATCGTCGCGCCGCTGATCATCGTAATCATCGGAGACGTGCTGCTGGTAGGCCAGCTCAAGACGGCCAACGAGGCCACCCACGCCGATTGCTACTGCGGTGAGCTCGACTTGACCGAGAAGCACGACACCTTCAGCCACACCGAGACCACCGTTGTCATGAAGGACAACAAGGACGATTAGCCATTCTGACCAATACCACCCGGCCTTTGACGAGAAAGGAAGATCACCATGGGACTCTTGAAAGCTGGATTGGGTGCTGCCGGCGGCGTCATGGCCGACCAGTGGAAGGAATATATCTATTGCGAATCGATGCCCGCTGACGTCTTGGCCTGCAAGGGCAGCAAGCGCACCGGCGGCCGCAGCTCCAACACGCGCGGCGAGGACAACGTCATCTCCAACGGCTCGGTTATCGCCGTCAACGACGGCCAGGGCATGCTCGTGGTGCAAAACGGCAAGATCATCGAGGTCGCGCTGGAGCCCGGCGAGTTTGTCTTTGACACCGGCAGCGAGCCGAGCGTCTTTAGCGGCAACCTGGGCGACTCCATCAAGGAGACGTTCGCCAATATCGGCAGCCGTTTTACCTTTGGCGGCGACGCGGGCAAAGACCAGCGCGTCTACTTCATCAACACCAAGGAGATCATCGGCAACAAGTACGGCACCGCCTCGCCTGTGCCCTTCCGCGTGGTCGATAACAACATTGGCCTGGATGTCGACATCTCCGTTCGCTGCAATGGCGAGTATTCGTACCGCATCACCAACCCGCTGCTGTTCTACACCAACGTGTGCGGCAACGTGACCGATAGCTACACGCGCGATAAGATCGATAGCCAGCTTAAGTCCGAGCTGCTCACCGCTCTGCAACCCGCCTTTGCCAAGATCTCGGAGATGGGCATCCGCTACAGCGCTATCCCCGGCCACACCACCGAGCTCGCCCGCGCGCTCAACGAGGTTCTCTCCGCCGACTGGCGCGACCTGCGCGGCGTCGAGATCGTGAGCTTTGGCGTCAACTCCATCGCCGCCTCGCAAGAAGACGAGCAAATGATCAAGGACCTGCAGAAGGCCGCAGTCATGCGCGATCCCACCATGGCAGCCGCCAACATCGCCAGCGCCCAGAGCGATGCGATGCGCGCGGCAGCCGCCAACCCCAACGGCGCGATGGCCGGCTTTATGGGCATGGGCATGGCGGGCGGCATGGGCGGCATGAACGCCAGCCAGCTGTTCGCCGCCGGCCAGGCACAGCAGCAGGCCGCCCCACAGCCGGCTCCGGCACCCGCCCCCGCACCGGCTCCCGCCGCTGCCCCCGCGGCCGGCGCATGGACCTGCAGCTGCGGTGCCACCAACACCGGCAAGTTCTGCCCCGAATGCGGCAGTCCCGCACCCGCCCCGGCACCGACCAAGTGGTTCTGCCCCAACTGCGGCAGCGAAAACGGCGGCAAGTTCTGCAGCAACTGCGGAACGCCTAGGCCCTAACCCCTCTATCTGGTAATTGGCGGGGGGTCCGCCACCCCCGCATTTGCTTCTATGGGTTTCGTTCGATAAAGGAGGACACCATGAAGACAACGTTCAAAAAGTCCGTACTCGCATTTCTGACATGCGTCCTGGCGCTCGCCTTTGCCCTGACGGGCTGCAGCGGCGGCGGCAAGGACCCCAAGGCCAACTTCGTCGGCAGCTGGGAACTCTCGGGTGGAACCCTGGAGGGCGAAGAGCTCACCGATGAGTACATGGATATGCTCAAAGAGTGGGGCCTCAACTGTATCCTGATCCTCGACGAAGACGGCACGGGCGTCCTCGACATGTTCCTTGAGGTCGCCGACCTGAAATGGGAGGCCAAGGACGCCACCACTGCAACCATCACCGCCGACGGCGATTCGCAGGACATGAAACTCAAGGACGGCAAGCTCGTCCTCGAGGTGGAAGGCGACAAGCTTATCTTTACGAAGTCCGACAAGGATCTGTCCGGTACGCTAAAAAAGGATCGCGAGGCGGCCGAGAAGGAAGAGGAGATCGATGAGGCCGTCGAAGACAACGATGTCCAGAGCGTCGAAATCTCCCCCGCCGTCACCGTCGCCGATGACGATCTGTGCACCATCACCATCACCGAGAAGTTCAAGGACGAATGGGGCGACATCGGCTTTGTCGTCAACATCACCAACAAGAGCGACAAGGACCTGACCTTCTACGCTCCCTCCGGCAAGACCAACGTCAACGGCACCATGAAGGAACCCTGGTTCTCGGCTAACCTGATGCCCGGCACCAACGCCACCGAGGAATTCACGTTCTCGAGCGGCGAGCTTGACAGCCTTGACGACCTGGTCAACACGACCATCGGCATCGACGCCTACCTGACCGATTCCTACGAGGACGTCGCCTCCTACACCGCAACCATCGCGTAGCGGCACGTAACATCAGCCGCGGATTGGCGGACGCATCCGCGCACTTGCCAGGCGGGGCCGCAGGAGTTGATCCTGCGGCCCCGTCGTTTTTATGCCGACAGCACAGCCGCACAAGCAGGCCGCCCGTCGTTTTCTGATGCAAAACGGCGGACGGCCTATCTTTACGGCGCCAGAACACGGCGAGCGCGTCGATTACGGGCGCTCCATGTTGGGAACGATGCTGCCCTCCGTTACCGCGCGCACGGCCAGGCGCATGATGTTGTCGTAGCCGGTCTTGCTCAGAATCTCCGAGATGCGACGCTTGATGGTACCCTCACTCATAAACAGCTCGGCCGCGATCTCGCGGCGGCTTTTGCCCTCGCAGGCAAGGCGCAAAATCGACAGCTCGACATCGTCGAGTGCCGCCGTGCCCGAAAAAATGCTTTCGGGCGGCTTGGGAAACGTGCAGTAGCCCGCCAGCGTGGAGCGCATCACGGCGAACAGCTCGTCGATACCAACGTTCTTGTACACAAAGCTATCGACGCCCGCCTCGCGAGCCTGATCGACAAAAGTGATCTCGGGCATGCCTGTCATGATGATGACGCGGCACTCGGGCAGCTGCTCCTTGATGCGCGCCGCCGCCACGATGCCGTTTGAATCGTGTTCGGTGCACACGTCCATCAATATCATGTCCGGGTGCTCCTTGAGCGCGACACCCAAGGCCTCGGAGGCATCGGCGATCGCGGCGACGACGGTCATATCGGGCTGGTCGCCAACGGAGCGCGCCAGGCTTTCGCGCAGAATGGCCTGATCTTCGACAATTAACACGCGGATCATGAACTTCTCCTTTGGACCGTGGCGTTGGGGCTCAGCGGGATGGACACCGCAAGCGTAAAGGGCTGGGCGGCGTGGACTTCCAGGCCGCCGCCCAAATCTTGCGCGACATGCCTCATACCTGGGATACCCGTTCCCTCGCGATACGATACGGGGGCCGGGGACCCGTCGTTAGAAATCGTCATGCGCGCGACGGCGCCAGCATTCGTCCCCTCCTGCCACAGGCGCACGTGGACCCGATGCGCCTGCGCATGCCTGGTGGCATTGGTCGAGGCCTCGCGGATAATCTGCAAAAATGCGGCGGCGACACGCGCGTCCTCAGGCAGCGCACCCTCAACATCGATCTGCACACTCACCAAGCCAAAGGCGTGGACGATATCGCTCAGCTGCTCTGCAGGCTCGCTGGCACCGCCACTGCGCAAATCGGCGGCGATTGAGCGCAGCAACGGGTCAATCTGCTCGAGCGACTCATCATCCAGACGTCCCTCCTCCAAATAGCGATGAAGAATGGACAGGCGCTGGCCGATCACATCGTGAACGCGGGCACGCATACGTAGGTAGGCCGCATTGTCGGCAACCTTTTTGGCTTCTTCAATCTGGGCCTGGAGCTCTTGGCCAGCACGCTCAAGCAGGTGGTTGGCTTGCGCCAGACGGTCGTAGGCGCGTGCGTATTCCGTCATGTCCAGGCCGACGACGCGCTCGAACGGACGGCTCGAGACCGTAACGGAGTCACGCACGAACAGACGAATCTCGGAAGGAGAGATCTCGACCACGGCGCGATCCCTACCAAAGCGATCAAGGTCGATATGGGCGCGATTGGCGCTGCTTTCGGGCATTTGCATGCTCAGTTTGCGCAGGTCGTTCCATGTGCTGCTCATGTCGCCCAGGTCGGTGGGCATATGGAGCTCTACGAGGTTTTTGCGCATGCAGCGGTTCATGAGCAGCGGACGGCCCCTCGGGTCTAGATACAGGATGCCCACGGGAATCACGTTGATGGTCTCGATCGTCGAGAACAAGGTGATATCCTCTTGGCGGTTACGGACGTCCATCAAGAGCGCCGCGATGGAACGGAACAGGAAGAACGCTCCCTCTGCGATAAGGACAACGGTCCACGCCGAGCCCATGGCAAAAACCACCGGTGGTGTAACGGCGACAACAAGCAACAGCTCGACCAGCATGACGGGACGACGATAGTGCACCATAAGTACCACGCCATAGGCAAAGATTGCGGCATTGAGCCACAACGCTCCGCCCATTGCCCTGGCGCAAACGTCAAGCGGCGCCACCAGATACGAGCCAGACGACGTGAACAAGATGAGCGCCGAAATCATCAGGTGAAGCACAAGACTCGCCTCGTAGGCGCAAATCACCTTACGGTTATAGGACGAGCGGCGCGATGCGATGAGCGGGACGTGGATCGTCTGCAGACACGCAGCCAGGGCAAAGACAACATCGAGCGCAACGATTTGGGGAAGTATGAGCGAAATCTGCATCGTCACTCACCCGCCCTCGGCATCAAGACGATCATGCGCAGCTGACCGGACTCGCCCTCAAGGCGGTATGCCACGTTGCGCCCTTGCAAAGCGCTTTCGAGCTCTTGCGCAGCGGGCGTCTGCGAAAGATCTTCATCATCGTTGGAAAAAAGTGTGGCGCGCAGCTCGACGCTGCATCGGTCATGGTCGCCCAAGTGATACATAAGTGCCGGATGATCGGTGGCGTAGGCAAAAAACGCAAAGTCATACACACAGTCGTACAGCGCGCTTACCGTACTGGCGTGCATCGGGCGCCGTATGGCAATAATCGAGGCGCAATCGACATCGATCGTGCGCAGGTCGCTTGCGAGCTCGTTGGCAATGAGCTGAATGCGGTCGCGGTCAAAACCGCTCTCCCCGTGCTGTGCCAACGTGAGCGACCCCTTCCGTTTGCAATAGGCAACGAGCATCTTGGCGCGCTGCAGCATGCGGTAGCGCTCGCGCGAAGATTCCTCGTCAGTCAACGGCGGCAGCGAGCTCAACAAGTCGTACATCTCTTCGAGCGCGCGGGCAAGCGCCTGGTCCACGTCTTGGACTAGCAAGGTCTCGGCCTCTTGATCTGCCAAATGTGTCTTAAGGTCGTAGTCGGCGGCAAGCAGCTCGTTTTGGCGTTGCAGCTCCATGCGACGATGCGCCAGTTCGCGATTGAGCTCGTTGAGCTCCGATACGTCTTGGGCAAGCAGGGCCGATCCCCCCAGCAGCGGAAAAGCACGATACATCACATCGGGATCGGACGCCACGGTAAAGGCATGGGCGCGGCCGTGCTCCTGGTTCCGCAACTCCTCGCGCACGCCTACCGGCATTGGCTTTGACACCGGCGTGGCATAGACCTCCTGCAGGTCGCGCGTTAGAACTTTGAGGTCAAGCGGCAAGGTGTCGAAGATGCCGGCGATATCGTGGTACGACGGAATGACACCGCAATCGAGACAGATTTCCATCGCCACCACGCACAGGATGCAATAGACGAGCGAAAAGTTGAGCCTCCATGCCCAGGGCACGCGCAGAACATATGAGATGGCAAAGAATGCGCCGCCCAGCAGCACGAGCGCCGCCATGCCCGAGAAACGTTGGATGCGAAAGGACGAGGACCGACCAACCAGGATAAAAAAGGCCACGAAGTTAAAGGCCGTCCACACGAGGAAGGCGAAATAACCCCGGCCGTACGTGTAATCGTTGCTCCAGGTGTCGCTTGTACGGTCAAAGCGGAAGACCTGCTGGTGAAAATCGTTGGTGAGCACAAATCCGATAAGCAGGATGGCCACAATCCACAGCGCAGCACGGTAGCGGCGACCCAGGCGGCGTTGCTCCAGGCCCGCAAGGCGCAGGCCGCAGAGCTGGTAGAGCAGCGGAATGAGCGTCATGGGCACGTAGTACAGGTACCACAGCATGGTGGCATAGAACGGCGTGAACGACTTGTACTTGAGAATGACCTCGATCATCCACAGGGCACAGATGGTGGCGATGGCAACAAGGCGGCGGCGCAACACATAGTCCAAACAACGCAGATAGACCAACACGCCCCAAGTCGAAAATACAATTGCGGCGACAAGCAGCGGGAGAGGGCTCGAATGGGCGAGCGCATCCACGACCTCTTCGGACACCTCACTATAGGCGGGCACGGCGTTAGAAAGTTTGGGGTCGAAGGCGAACAGCACCGGCAAGATCGCCAAAAGCATGAGGAACAGCGCGGTGATGGCGCCGGCGATAGCAAAGACGCGGTGACGGTACACCTGATGTGTTATGCCAACAAGGAATCGCGGCATGGCGAAGAGCCTGCCGCCCCTGGGATCCGCAACCGGAGCGGTCCGGGCGGCCGCGTGGCCGATATGTCGCTCGCGGGTACTCATAGTCCCTTTAGTGTACCGACAGGCGGGCCCAAAAAGCGGGCCGCATGTCCCAAAATCCGCAGACGGCAAGGCGCCCGGCGAGCAATAACTACTCGCCGGGCGCCTTGGTTAGAAGGCTATGAAGTTGAGCGTCTCAGCTTCCTTAGGACAGGTCCTCACCATTAGAAGCAATAACCTTCTTGTACCAGTCGAAGCTCTTCTTTTTGGAACGCTTGAGGGTACCGTTGCCGGCGTCGTCGCGGTCCACATAGATAAAGCCGTAGCGCTTGGACATCTCACCCGTGCCGGCAGACACCAGGTCGATCGGGCCCCAGGTGGTGTAGCCCAGCAGGTCAACGCCGTCCTCGGTCACCGCATCGCGCATCGCGGCGATATGCTGGCGCAGGTAGTCGATACGGTAGTCGTCGTTGACGGAGCCATCCTCCTCGACAACATCCTTGGCGCCCAGACCGTTCTCGACCACAAACAGCGGCTTCTGATAACGGTCGTACAGGTCGTTGAGGGTGATGCGGAAGCCCAGCGGATCGATGGCCCAGCCCCACTGGCTCTCCTGCAGGTAGGGGTTCTTGGCGCCGGCGAAGGCGTTACCCTGGGTGCGCTCGACATCGGGGTTATCGGCACCGGCAGAGCAGCGGGTGCTGTAATAGCTAAAGCTGATGAAGTCGACGGTGTTAGCGGCCAGGATCTCGCGGTCCTCGTCCGTCATGCCCACATCGATGCCTAGACGCTCGAGCTTCTTGACGGCATATGCCGGGTAGTAGCCGCGGCTCTGGACGTCGACGAAGAAGTAGTTGTCCTGGTTATCGAGCTGCGCCTGGCGCACATCGCCCGGACGGCAGCTGTAGGGGTAGTAGCTACCCGCGGCGAGCATGCAGCCGATCTTGATCTCGGGGTCGATCTCGTGGGCGATCTTGGTTGCCCAGGCGCTGGCGACGAGCTCGTTGTGGGCGGCCAGGTACTCGACGGCCTCCTTGTTCTCGCCCTCCTCAAAGACCAGACCGGCACCCATAAACGGCAGGTGCAAGATCATATTGATCTCGTTGAAGGTGAGCCAGTACTTCACCAGCCCCTTGTAGCGGGTAAAGATCGTGGTCGCGAGGTTCTTGTAGAAGTCGATGAGCTTGCGGTTGCGCCAGCCGCCGTACTCCTTGATGAGGTGAATCGGGCAATCGAAGTGCGTGATGGTCACGAGCGGCTCGATGCCGTGCGCCTGACACTCGCGGAATACGTCCTCGTAGAAGGCCAGGCCAGCCTCGTTGGGCTCGGTCTCGTCGCCGTTGGGGAAGATGCGGGTCCAAGCCAGGCTCATACGGAAGGTCTTAAAGCCCATCTCGGCAAAGAGAGCGATGTCCTCTTTGTAGTGGTGATAGAAATCGATGCCGGTCTGCGCGGGATAGTAATAGCCGTCCTCGAAGTCGAGCATTTTACGCTGGCCGGAGACCACCGCATAGCGCTCGGGGCCGTGCGGAGCCACGTCCACGTTGGCCAGGCCGCGGCCGTCCACGTCGTAGGCACCCTCGCACTGGTTGGCAGCCGTTGCGCCGCCCCACAGGAAGTCATTACGGAAAGCCATGTATCAATCCTTTCGCACGCTGTTCTCATAGGCTCAGTATCCCCGCAAACAACGCGTCGCTCAACGGCAGTGGCACAGGCCGATACTTCTTTTCGCGTGCAGGCGCCCGGCAGCCACCCCGCCTGACACTTTTTGATACCCGCCTGCCCAATTCACCACAAAGGGGACAGGCACCTTTGTGGCGGTTTGGGGCGATTTGTCTCGATCTGTAACAGGTAGGCCGCCAAAACCGGGCCAGGTATTACAGATTGAGATTGTTCGGCCAGTCCCTTGCAGTTTGTCTAAATCTGTAACAGGTAGAGACGATTTAGCCCGCTAGATGTTACAGATCGAGACAGAAGATTCTAGTCACAGGCGATGTCGAGGTTTTTGCCGATGAGACCTACGTAGCCGCCTTCGGCTGCCTTGGGGCTGTCAGCATGGCAGAGAACCCACTTGTCGGCCTTCCAGTAGCAGTAGCTGTCGCCGGCAGCAGGCATATCGGCCGCAGCCTCGGGACGCGGACCGTTGGTGCCGGCGGGCAGCGCCACCATCACCTGGAAGCCACCGTCGTCGACCATGCACGGCGTGTAGTGGAGCGTGGTGTTGAAAACCTCGACGACCTTGCCTGCCGGCACGCGGAACGCCTTGACGCACGCGGTATCGAGCTTGCCGCCCTCGATCTCCCAGCGATGCGCCACGAGCAGGATAAAGTCGCGTGCACCCAGGTTGAACTCGCTGGCACGGTGGTACTCCAGGCAGTTGAGACGCGTGTTGTGCCCGTTGCACCAGCCGAGCTGGAAGGGACGGCCACCAAACATGAGAAAGCCCAGTTTATCGGCACCCTTAACGCCCTCGAGCTCCGGCGTACTCGCTACGTACTTACTGCCCTCGGGGATGGGCGTAGCGGAGAGCGCCTCGACGAGTGGGGCGGTCAGGCCGGACGGGACGTCGTCCCACACGCGGCCATAGGACTTGAACTCGAGATCGTTGACAGAGTAGATATGCATGTTCACTCCTGTTCGTAAATGTGACTATACGAACATTCTAGAACAAACATGAGCGATTTTGAACGCTCGTCCAGACCACTCAACAAAAAGGCCCCCCGCATAAGCGAAGGCGCCCAATGTGCGCGTTTTGGGCGATAAGCCCTTACGCCTGCTGATAGTGCAGGTGCTTCTCGTCGATATCGGCCAGGTCGCGGTTGAGGTAGCGGCGCGCGAGCCAGTTTGCCATGGGAAGGTTCTGGTCCAGGTAGTTGCCGCACTCCTCGGGAGCGGCTCCGGGGACATCGCCCTCAAAGTCGGCGACAAACTCAAACAACTCACGCACGAGCGGCAGAATCTCCTCGCTCGTCACCTCGCCAAACACGACCAGGTAAAAGCCCGTGCGGCAGCCCATGGGGCCAAAGTAGACAATGCGGCTCGACCACTCGGCATGGTTGCGGAGGAACGTCGCCCCCAGGTGCTCGATGGTGTGGCACTCGGCCGTGTTCATGACCGGCTCCTTGTTGGGCGTGGTCAGGCGCAGGTCAAAGGTGGTAACGACAGCGGCGGTCGCCGGATCGCGGTCGATGCGGCTCACGTACACGCCGGGCTCAAGCTGCAAATGGTCAACGGAAAAGCTCGCGATGCGCTCCATGGCAGATCCTCTCGATAGTCAATTTGGGACGGGGCTCTTTTAGCTGGTTCGAATGGTCGCACCAATCATACCAGTCAAAAAAGCCCCGTCCCAAATGAGCTGCCCGGGACGGGGATCAATGAGTTTTTACTCCCGTACCAAAAAAATCATGCTAGGCAGTGTATGCAATTGTTGATTTGACAGCGTGGCGCCAGCCGGCGATCTTTTTGGCGCGTTCGTCAGCGGGCATCGACGGCTCCACGATGCCGCGGGCGCCGTAGACATCGACGACATCGCGCGTGTACATGCCCAGCGCGATGCCGCAGGCCCAGGCCGCACCCAGGCCGCTCATCTCGTCGTTGCTCGCGATGCGGATGGGCGAGCCAACCAAGTCGCTCTCAAACTGCATCAGGTACGCGTCGCGCGTGGGACCGCCGTCAACACGAAGCTCGGCCAACGTTGCACCCGAATCCTCGACCATCGCATCGATCACGTCAAAGATCTGATAGGCGATCGACTCGTCGGCGGCCTTCACGAACTCCGCGCGACCCGTGGTGCGCGTCATGCCAAAGACGCAGCCCTCGGCGTCACTCGCCCAGTGCGGCGCGCCCAAACCGGTAAACGCCGGCACAAAGTAAACGCGGCTCGCCGGATTGGCGGCGTAGCACAGGTCGGTAACTTCCTCGGGGTTATTGATGAGTTCCAGATCGTCGCGCAGCCACGTCTTGACGGCGCCGGCGTAGCTCACGTTGCCCTCGAGCACGTACTCGGTCACGCCGTCCATACGCCATGCGAGCGAGCTCGAAAGCCCGTGCGAGCTGGCAACGAACTCGTCGCCGACGTTCATCATGACCGAGCTGCCGGTGCCATAGGTCGCTTTGGCCATGCCGCGGCTATGGCAGCCCTGCGCGAACAAAGCGGCATGGCTGTCGCCGAGCACGCCGTGAATGGGCACGGGTGCCGGCAAAAAGCCGCCCAGGTCCGTCATGCCGAACAGGCCATCGGAATCGGTCACCTGCGGCAGGCAGGCCGCATCGACGCCAAAGGCCTCGCACACCGGCTCGCTCCAGCAGCCACGGCGCAGGTCAAAGAGCTGCGTGCGGCTGGCGTTGGACCAGTCGCAGCGAAACTCCGCGCCGCCCGTGAGCGTCCAGACCACCCAGGCATCGATGGTGCCCAGGCACAGCTCGCCTGCCGCCGCAGCCTCGGCAGCAGCGGGAACGTTCGCGAGGATCCAGGCCATCTTGCCCGCCGGGTAGTAGGGCGAGAGCACCAGACCCGTCGTGTCGCGCACCAGCTCGGCCACACCCTCGCGCGCGGCCAGCTTGTCGCACAGCTCGCGGGCGCGGGCGCACTGCCACACTACGGCGTCGCACAGCGGCTCGCCCGTCGCGCAGTTCCAGGCAACGGTGGTCTCGCGCTGGTTGGAGATGCCGATGCCGGCGATGTCGGCAGGGTCGACCCCGGTCTCTTCCACCACGGCACGCGCCACGGCCAGCACATTGGCGGCAATCTCGGCCGGATCATGGCTCACCCAGCCGGCCTCGTTGACAATCTGGCGATGCGAGCGATCGGCACGATGAATCAAATGGCCGCCCTCGTCCACCAGCAGCGCCTTGGTGCCCTGCGTGGATTGATCGATTCCGATGATGTATTTGCTCATGTACTCTCCCATTCCTTCCGCCAAATCAAAGACGACTGGCGGACAAGGAGCGAGCGGCCGTCAAGTGCCGCAGATTGCCGTGAAAGAGGAGCGCCGCGTACTTTGCGTACGCAAGCGACGGTTTGAACGGCAAGGTGCGGTGCTTGGCGGCCGCGCAGCGTCTGTATCTACTAGTTGCCGAGGAACTCGGCGACGGTCTGCGCAATTCCGGCACCCGTCAGACCGTAGTGTGCAAAGACCTCGGGGCTCGTGCCGGTGATGACCGGTGCGTCGGGCAGGGAGAGGCACTTGACCGGACGCGGGCAATGCTCGCCCACCACCTGCGCGACCATAGAGCCCAGGCCGCCGAAGGGACTGTGCTCCTCGACCGTCACGACGGCGCGCGTGGCACCGGCAGCCTCAATCACGGCCTCGGCGTCAAGCGGCTTGACGCAATACATGTCGAGCACCGTTGCCGAGATGCCCTGCTCGGCCAGCAGGTCGGCAGCGTCCACGGCATGGCGGACCATCTCGCCGGTGGCGACGAGCGTCACATCGGTGCCGCGACGCACCCAGGTGGCGCGATCCATCTGGAACGGGCACTCGTCCTCGGTGTACACGTCCTCGACCGGGTTGCGGCCCACGCGAATGTAGGCCGGCTTGTTGTCGGCGACCAGGGCCCGCACGAGCTCGGCGGTCTGGAAGCGGTCGCTCGGCAGATACACGCGCATGTTGGGAATCGCACTCATGGCGGCGATATCCTGCGCGGAGTGATGGCTCATGCCCAAGGCGCCATAGGACACGCCGCCCGAGATGCCGATGAGCTTGACGTTGGTGTTGGAGTACGAGACATCAACCTTGCACTGCTCATACGAGCGCGTGGTCACAAAGGACGCCGGCGAGGCGGCCCAGGCCTTCTTGCCGCACGAAGCCATGCCGGCGGCGATGCTCACCAGGTCCTGCTCGGCAATGCCGACCTCGACGGACTGCTGGGGATACTGATCAAAGAACGGCGTGAGCGATGCGGAGCCGCGGGAGTCGGAGCACAGGACGACGATGTCCTTATCGGTCTTCGCGGCCTCGAGCAGCGTGTCACAGATAACCTTGCGATTGGCGATCTTGTTAGCCATTGACGGCCTCCTTATGGGCAGCGAAATCGGCGATGATCTGAGCATATTCCTCATCGTTGGGCAGGTGATGGTGCCAGGCGGCCTTGTCCTCCATAACAGGCGAGCCATAGCCCTTCACCGTGTTGAGGATGATGACCGTGGGCTTGCCGCAGGTCTCGGCCGCAAGCGTCAGCGCGGCATCGATGGCCCGGACGTCGTTGCCCGGAATGGAGAGCACGTTCCAACCGAAGGCGGCCCAGCGCTCCTCCTGCGAGTCCTGCTTCATAACGTCCTCGGTGCTGCCGCTGATCTGCAGGCGGTTGCGGTCCACGAGCGCGCACAGGTTATCGAGCTGGTAGTTGCCGCCGCTCATGGCGCCCTCCCAGACCGAGCCCTCGGCAAGTTCGCCGTCGCCCATGATGGTGTAGACGCGGTAGTCGCGGCCGTCCATCTTGCCGGCGAGCGCCATGCCCACGGCCACGGGCAGGCCGTGACCCAGCGAGCCCGAGTTCATCTTGATGCCCTTGAGCTTGTTGTTGGGGTGGCCGATGTAGGGGCTGCCGAACTTGGAGAAGCGGGCCTTGACGTCGTCGAGGTCAAGATAGCCCTCGTGGCAGAGCACCGCGTAGTAGGCTTCCATGGCGTGGCCCTTGGAGAGCACGAAGCGGTCGCGGTTGGGATCGTCGACGGTCTCGGGCGAAATGTTGAGGTGGTTGGCGTAGAGGGTCATGAGGGCGTCGATCACCGACATGTCACCGCCGATGTGGCCGCCAGCGCCAGCCATGATGATATCGACGCAATCGCGGCGAAGGTCCCAACGCAGGGACTCAAGCTCTTCGATAGTTGCCATTTCTACTCTCCTCGCAGGTAGGCTTTAACGTCTTCTTCGATGGGGTCGTACAGGTCGGGTTGGATGCCGATATACTTGCACGCCTCGTAGAGCACCGGCACCACGTTGGCGTGAATAGCGACGCAGTGGTGGATGTAGGGACCCTCGACGATCTTGGCCTCAAGGCGCTTGAGGTTGTCGACCTCGACCCACAGATAGGTGCCCATGCCGGCCGGGCCGTCGATGCCGCGGGCGTTGCCCAGCAGCAGCGAGTACTCGCCGTTGTCGCCGTCAAAGCGGGCAAGGGTGAGGTCGCCGTGCTTGGCCTCGGCCGTCAGCGCACCGGGGTGATCGAAAGCCAGCGGGTAGGTGAGCTTGGGCTTGACGGCCGCGCAGCTGCAGGGCCAGGGGCCACAATGCTGCAGCAGCTCGCCGTTCTCATTGTCGGGATGGCGCACGGTCCAGTCGGCGAACATGCCGCGGTGACGGCCCAGGTCGGCGGCCTCGACCATCAGCGCGGTGATGGCGCCGTGGATATCGGTCTCGCATACGATAGGAATGCCCATCTCGTTGAGGATGGCGTTGGCGGCGCAGGGCATAATGCCCAGCTCGTCCTGCAGAGCGTTCCAGCACTGAATGGCGCCGGCGTTGCAACCGTACTTCTCGACCAGGCGCTTCATGGCGATGGCAAGACCGGCGACCGCGGGAACCTTATCCTCGGGGATGCAGATCTCAAAGCTGTCGTTGATGTGGGCAAGCATGGCAGCCATGGCCTGCTCGTCGGCCTGGGCGTCGCGCACGGCCTGGACAAGCTCGGTCATGGGAATGGGCGAAAGCTGGATGTTGAACTTCTCGAGCAGCTCGCCCTCGTTGCACATGGTCGACCAGAAGTCGAACGGACGGGTGGCCATCTGCAGGATGCGGGTGTGCTTGAAGGTCTTGACCACGTTGCACACGGCCAAGAAGTCCCAAACACCGCGCTCGAACTCGGGATCGGTCAGGCGGCAGTTGGTCATGTAGGTGAAGGGAACCTGGAAGCGGCGCAGGACCTTGCCGGTGGCGAACAGGCCGCACTGGCTATCGCGCAGGCGGGTGCCGTCGGGCTCGGGGCACTCGTCGCGCGGGCCCCACAGCAGCACGGGTAGGCCGAGCTCGCGGGCAAGGCGAGCGCAAACGTACTCGGTGCCAAAGTTGGCGTGGCACAGCATAATGCCATCGACGCCCTCGGCGCGGAACTTCTTGACGATAGGCTCAATGTGGCTGTCGTCGAACAGCAGGCCCTCGTCATTGATGTCGTCGATATCCACGATGTCGACGCCGATCTCACGCAGGCGATCAGCCGTCAGGCCGCGATACTTGATTGCGTCCGGCGCGCTAAAGATACTGCGGCGCGTGGGCGCAAAACCGAGCTTGATCTTGTCCATGTACGTCCTCCCCTAATCACATGTTCAGTAAACAGACGCATGTTTCGTTTTGTTCTGTTTACTAAATTTTTACTCCAGTGTTTAGAAGTTTAACGCGAAATACCCGTGGGCGGTAGAGAAATCAGCCTAAACGGTATGTAAACAAACTGAACATACAAGGGCAACAAAAAGAGAGCCCCGAAGGACCCCTTATGGATGACGTTATTTTTCTGCCTTAGCGAGCTTTGCCGCCCTGCGGCCCGGCGTTGCCTTTGCCTAGATCTCACGCACGCTCTGACGCTCGACAAAATAGGTCGATACGGCTGTCTTGCAGGTATAGCTCTTGGGATTGCGGATGTTGCCCACCAGGCGGCGCACCGCGATCTCGCCCACCTCGTGCTTGGGAACGTGCACCGTGGTGAGCGGCGGGTTGGAGAAGGCACCCAGAGATAGGTCGTCAAAGCCGATGATCGAGACATCCTCGGGCACGCGTATGCCGTGCTCGTTGAGCGCGCGCATGGCACCCACGGCGAGCACGTCGTTTTCGGCAAAGAAAGCCGTCGGCAGGTCGTCGCGCGAGACGCTGTCGAGCCATGCGCCCATGTCGCGATAGGCGCCCTCGAGCGTGGTGCCCAGCGTAACGCGCCATGTCGGGTTGGCCTCAAGGTCTGCGTCCTCAAGCGCTTGGCGATAGCCGCGCTCGCGATCCTTAAAGTTGCGGATGCGAAGGTCGCCTGCCAGATAGCCGATCTGCCTGTGACCTTTCTCGATGAGGTGATCCACGGCGCGCAGCACCGAGTCGGTGTTGGCAATGACCACGGCATCGAAGTACTGACGATCGCTCCAGCCATCGAGCACGATCAGGTGGGCGGCAGCGTTGGCAAACAGGGCGTAGTCTTCCTCGCCCAGCTCGGTGCCCATCAGCACGATAGCGGCGGACGGATCGGCGATCAGGCCCTCGACCTGCGGACGCACGGCGTCCAAGTCGCTAAAGTCGAGCGAGACAAAGCTCGTGCTCATGCCGTGACGACGCGCCTGGCGCTCCACGCCCTCGATGACCGCGGGATGGAAGGTGCTCTCGTCCAGAATGGCGCCCGTCTTGCGCGCGAGCACAAACTGAATGCTCTCGAGCTGCGTCGACTGCTGATAGCCAAGCGATTGCGCGCACTCCAGGATGACCTTGGCGGTCTCTTCACTCACGCTGCGCTTGCGGTTGAGCGCGTTGGACACGGTCGCAGGCGAAAAACCGGTGATGCGGCTGATCTCGCGAACACTTGCTTTGGCCATTGTTCCCCCTAGCAACGGCCGTGGCGGAGCATCGCAACTTGATGACTCGACAACTAAACGACCGCAAATTCAATCTAAACAGAATAGTAAATGTTTATGAGCTAGTTTAGCCTGTTGTCAAGCGAAGTGGCACGACTATTCCCCCAACGGGCACATTTACTCGGTAGCTAAAAAAGCCCCGTCCCAAATTGACTACATGGGGCGGGGCACGGAAATCATCTAGCCAAGAACACGGGCCATGCGCGTCTTGAACTCGGACAGGAAGCGCGGGGCATCCACGGTCAGCGCCACAAGCGCGCTCTTGTCCGGATCGGACAGGCGATGCTCGTCGCAAATGGTGCGGCCGCGATACTCGCCCAGCAGATCAACACGCAGATTGCAGCCGAGCGCACCTACAAGCGTGGGGTCAATCGCCACGGCAACGGCCAGCGGATCGTGCAGCGCACAACCACCCAGGTAGGGTGCGTTCATCTCGTACGAGCCAATGTAGTGCTCGACCATGCTCGCAAATGCGCAGCCGGCCATGGTGCCCGAGCCCGTCCAGCCGGCAATGTCGCGGCGCGTAAGCACCACGCGATGCGTCACGTCCAGACCCACCATGGTGAGCTTGCGGCCCGAGCGCAGCACGGCATCGGCCGCCTCGGGATCGCTTGCCATGTTGGCCTCGGCGCCCGCGCTCACGTTGCCGGGCACGGTCAGGGCGCCGCCCATCACCACCACGCGGCCGATAGACATCACCGCCGCCGCATCGCGCTCCAGGGCAAGCGCCAGGTTGGAGAGCGGGCCGGTCGCTACGTAGACCAGATCGGGACCATAGGTGCGCGCGGCATCGATCAGATAATCGACTGCAGCGTTGCCGTCGGCCGACGTCGCCCCCACCGGCTCGTAGGGCGACGCGGGCACGCTCGCGCCGCCGATGCCGTTCTTGCCGTGAATGAGTACGGTGGACGCCGGCGGCGTATAAGGCTCAGTCGCCTGCAGAGGACGGTCGGCGCCCAGGTACACCGGCACCTCGGGACGGCCCAACAGGTCCAGCACCGCCAGGCAGTTGCGCGCCGACTGGTCGACGCGCACATTGCCAAAACACGTGGTAATGCCAACGAGCTCAACCTCGGGGCTCGCGATGGCATAGGCAAGCGCCATCGCATCGTCCACACCCATATCCAGATCAAGGATCAGCTTCTTGATTGCCATTGTTCTACTCCGCTTCTCCGTCTTGTACTAAATCGTCTAAACCAAACACGCGCTCAACTTCGGCGCGCGTGGGAATCGACTGCTGCGCGCCCAAGCGCGACACCGTCACCGCCGAGGCGCGAGCACCCGCGGCCATGCACTCAAAGAGCGGCAGCCCCTCCAGACGAGCCGCGGCAAGCGCACCGATAAATGTATCGCCCGCGGCCGTCGTATCGACCACCGCGCTCGAAAGCACCGGCATGCGCAGCAGCTCGCCGTCGTCGCCGAGCGTAACCGAGCCGGCGCCGCCCAGCGTGATGACCGCGGCTTCGGCACCCTTGGCGAGCAAGGCATTGAGCGCCGCGACGCAGCTCGCATCGTCTGCAGGCAAGATGCCCGTCAGCACCTGGCACTCAGTCTCGTTGGGACAAACCAGGTCGACTGCAGGCCAGACCTCCGCAGGCACTTCGCAGGCAGGCGCTGGATTAAAGACCGTATAGAACCCCAGCTCGTGAGCGCAAACAAGCGCCTCGGCCGTCGCTGCAAGGTCACATTCGCCCTGGGCGATAAAGACGCTTCCGGCAGCCGGGGCAATATCGCTGGCGTCGCCGTCGAGCTCATCGGCCACCAGGCGCCTCAGCGCGCGAGCAACGTCCTCGCCCGCGAGCGCATGGTTAGCGCCCGGCGACAGCACGATGCGGTTATCGCCCTCACAACGAATGATGGTCGCCGTTCCCGTCTCCACGTCGTCGCGACACGCCACAAAGTCACAGTCCACGCCAGCATCTTGGAGCCCCGCCACGAGCGACGAGCCAAACGCGTCGCGGCCGACCGCGCCGATCATGCGCGTGCGCGCGCCCATGCGCGCAGCTGCTACGGCCTGGTTGGCGCCTTTGCCGCCGGCGTTGGTGATAAACCCGCTGCCGCCGACGGTCTCGCCCGCACGCGGCATGCGCTCGCACGCCACCGAAAGGTCCA
Organism: Collinsella sp. LCP19S3_B6; assembly: GCF_052121815.1. Classification (NCBI taxonomy): domain Bacteria; kingdom Bacillati; phylum Actinomycetota; class Coriobacteriia; order Coriobacteriales; family Coriobacteriaceae; genus Collinsella; species Collinsella sp. LCP19S3_B6. Next base: position 163,229 of record NZ_JBQKDN010000001.1, on the reverse strand, counting down.
TGTTCATGCTGCCGAACACCGCAACGATGCCGCAATCTGCCATGGAAACCTCCTCGTCCGCGGGCTCTGCACCCGCTGTCGGCCGTCAATCGTGCGCTCTCGCACTTCTATAACTTTAGTTCACTTTGATGTGGACGCGCACTTGAGCTTACGCCAGCAGCAAGCATTCACAGGAGTAGGCGGCTACAATGAAAGCGTGCTGATTATTCTCGTCATTGGATGATGTTTTATGGAACAATTCCCGCGATCGAGCTCGCGCAGCTCACGCCATGCGAGCGATCAACAAGCGCCGCACGAACGTTCGCGCACTAACCGCCAAACCACCGAGCCGCGCCGCGCTGCAGGCTCCCATCGCTCGCCCGCCAACAAGGGCGCCCGCACCGACAGCGCCGCAAAAGAACAGGCGCCCACGCGTCCCAAATCTCGCTACATCCCCGCCCTCGACGGCCTTCGCACGCTCGCCGTTGTCGCGGTGGTGCTCTATCACCTCAACCTCACGTGGGCACAGGGCGGCCTGCTCGGTGTCACGATCTTCTTTGTGCTCTCGGGATACTTGATCACGCGCCTGCTCATCAACGAAATAGCAAAGACCGGTCGTATCGATCTCAAGAGCTTCTGGATCCGCCGCATCCGTCGCCTGTTCCCCGCCGTGGTAACCGTCGTGGTGGTGACCTGCGCACTGTGCACTGTCTTTAACCATGTGATGCTCACCAAGATGCGCCCCGACATCCTGCCGTCGCTGCTGTTCTTTAATAACTGGTGGCAGATTATGCAGGACGTTTCGTACTTTAACGCCTTGGGCGACCCCTCGCCGCTCACGCACTTTTGGTCGCTTGCCATCGAGGAACAGTTCTATCTTATTTGGCCGCCGCTGCTGCTCGCCATGGTGTCGGTGCACATGAGCAAGCCCAACACGCGCCGCGTGGTCCTGGGCCTTGCCGCGGTATCCGCCGTCGCCATGATGGTGCTCTACAACCCCGCCACCGACCCCAGCCGCGTGTACTACGGCACCGACACCCGCGTGTTCTCGTTGCTGCTGGGCGCCTGGATGGCCTTTATTCCCGATCGCTACCTGGCGCCTGCGCGCCTTGTCCGCCATCTGGGGCTCGACCGACTGGCCGGCGCCGGCAAGCACGACAAGTCAAAGAGCGACACCGCCGAGGCCGCCACGACAAAGCCAAGTGAGCCCGCACGCTTTTGGTCCTCCCCCGCATCCATCGATTTGATGGGCGTCGTTGGCCTGGTCGGACTCGCCGCCATGGTCGCGCTCACCAACGGCTATACCGCGTTTCAGTATCGCGGCGGCACGCTGCTGTGCTCCATCCTCACACTGATGGTTATCGCGGCATGTGTGCAGCCCCAGGGCATGGTCGCACGGGCCTTGGCCGCCGAGCCGCTCGTATGGATCGGCAAGCGCTCCTACAGCATCTACCTGTGGCATTATCCGCTGCTGCTCCTCATGAACCCGGTCGCCAACATCAACGACACGCCCTGGTGGCACTACATTTTGCAGGTGTTGTTGGTGGTCGCCGTGGCCGAGTGCTCCTATCGCTTTATCGAAACGCCGTTTAGGAAGGGCGCTTTTGGGCGCACCGTTTCCGAGCTCCGCGACGGCACCACCACGCCCGCCGGCTGGATGCGCGCACATGTCCCCGCCTGCGCCGTTTGCGCCGTCGTGATTGTTGTGGCGCTGGGCGGCCTGGTCTTTGTGCCCGACACATCCGCGCTGAGCGGCGAGGGCGCCGAAATCCTAAACAAGGAAGCCAAAAATGCAAAGCCTCAAGATCAGCGGGCGGCCGATGACACCGACAAAGATGACGACGGCTTCCCCGACGGAGCCTACGACCTGCTAATGATTGGCGACTCCGTGTCCCTGCGCGCCGTCGATGCCTTTGACGGCGTGTTCCCGCACAGCCACATCGATGCCGAAAAGGGCCGCCAGTTTGATGCGGGCCGCGCGACATTTGAGGGCTATATCCAGCAGAACCTTGCCGGCAAGATCGTGGTCTTTGCCCTGGGCACCAACGGTTTGGTAACGGACGCCCAGGTCGACGCGATCATGGCCGACGCCGGTGATCAACGTATTGTCGTGTTTGTAAACACGCGTAGCCCGCAGCCGTGGGTCGGGTCCACGAACCAAGCCATTGCCAACGCCGCCAAGCGCTATAAAAACGTGCGTGTTATCGACTGGTACGGATACAGCACAAATCGCAACGACCTGTTCGATGGCGACGGCACGCATCTTTCGACCGCCGGTGTGACCGAGTACCTTAAGCTCATCCACGATGCCGTCAAGAAGGACCTACCCGTGCACCCCGAGGACCACGTTAACGATCCGCAGCCGGCGGCTGTCAAATCCGCTGCCGAGGCACTCGTCAACGCCCTCGCCTACAAACCGCACAAGCTAGGCACCGACAAGTAACGCACCGCCAAATCTGCTTGCAATCCGGCACTTGGGACCACTTCCGCGACTTACAAAGCCGCCTCTGAGCTGTTAATTCACCCCAGAGGCGGCTTTATAGCTGCATATCGGTATATAACTAGCACCCTATAGCAGACAAAAACAGGCCGCAGCCCATGGCGGCGGCCTGTTTAGAGTCCAAGAGAGGTGCTACGCGCTGTAGCCCATCGCTTGCAGAACAAACATGACGACCGTCAGCACCGTAATAACGCCGATAGTCGCCCAAGTGAGCACATTCCACACACGGCCGTTGCGGTTGGCGCCCATAATGTGTCGATCGGCGGCAATAACCACCTGGAACACCAGAACCACGGGCAGCAACACGCCGTTGATGACCTGCGAGGTCATCATAATCTGGAACAGGTCGACGCCGGGCATGAGCACCAGCACGGCAGAAATGCCAATGATTGCCGTAATGATGCCGCGATAGACCGGGGCCTCGTCCCAGCTGCGATCGGCACCGCGTTCCCAGCCAAACGCCTCGCAGATAGCGCTGGACGTAACGCCCGGCAGCACACAGGCGGCCAAGAAGCTCGCCGCGACCAGGCCCGAGGCAAACAGCACCGTGGACCACTGGCCCGCAATGGGCTCCAGCGCGCGGGCAGCGTCTGCAGCGTCGCTAATCTGAATGCCCGCGGGGAACAATACCGTACCGGTCGTGATGATAATAAAACCGGCAATGACATCGGCGGCAATCGAGCCGCTCACGGTATCGATGCGCTGCAACACGATATCGTCCTCGCCCGCATTCTTATCGACCACGTTGTTCTGTGCCAGGAAAATCATCCAGGGCGCGATGGTGGTACCGATCGTCGCGACCACAAGCGACACGTAGCTGGGGTCATTTTGAATGTTGGGTACAACCAGATCGACCGCCACCTCGCCCCAACTGGGACCAGCCATAATTGCAGCGACAATGTAGGTCACAAACACGCAGCTCACCAGCAACAGAATCTTCTCGATGCGCTGGAAGCTACCCGACATGGTAAGCATCCAAACCATCAGCGCCACAAGCGGCACCGAGATGCTCGCCGGCACGCCAAAGAGGGCAAGGCCGCTCGCGATACCCGCAAACTCCGAAATGGTCACGGCTGTGTTGGCAATCAGCAGCGCCGCCATGGCCAGCACGCTCTTGCGCACGCCAAAGCGCTCGCGAATGAGCGAGGCCAGGCCCTTGCCCGTCACGCAGCCGCAACGCGCCGCGGTCTCCTGCGTCACGATGAGCAGCACGGTCATGACGGGAAGCATCCAGAGCATCTTGTAACCATAGCTGGCACCGGCGCTGGAATACGTGGCGATGCCGCCGGCGTCATTGCCCGAAAGCGCCGCCAGAAGGCCAGGACCCATGGCACCAAAGATGGCCGCGATGGTCAGCTTTTGCTTGGTGCTCTGCTTTTGCTTGCTATTTTGCACGCGACCACCTAACCCATGACCGACATGGTGAGCAGCACCGCAGCGGCACAGTACGCCACGCACGAGATCATAACGGCAATGACGTTCATGGCGGTACCCGACGTATTGAGGTCGTGCTCGTCACGCCAGAACAGCACCATCAGGTAAATCACAGCGCTCATGTTGCCAATCAGGCAGACGATGGCCGCGATGTTAAAGCAGCCGGTAAAGAGCTGCTCCTCAAGCATGGGCGCGTCGGGGAACGCCGTGGTGCGCACCAGCTGAGCGCACAGGTAGGTCACGAGCGACAGGATCAGGCCCATGCCCGTGCTCTGGAAGAAGAATCCCAGATACGGCTTGGGTTCATCGTCATGGCCGTCGTACTCCAGGAAGTAGTTCTTGACGAACGACACCATACGCGAGGCAGCCAGCAGCACGAGCGGCATGGCGCACATGGGGAACACCACCAGATGCGCGGAGCCCAGCGCCGTCCCCAGCACTGCCGCCATGATGCACGAGGAAATGCCCCACACGACAACCCAGTACTGGCGATGCACAAACCAGCTGAGCACATTCGTCGAGTCGTCGGACGCGCTATCGCCCGAGCCGACGCCTGCGATCTGCAGGTCCTCCTGGTGCTCCTCGGCGATAACGTCCATGGCGTCGTCGAAGGTCACAATGCCCAAGATGTGGCGGTTCTCATCGCAGACGGGGATGGCGACCAGGTCGTACTTGGTCATCTCGTCCGTTACGTCTTCCTGGTCCTCGTCGGGCGACACATAAACCAGGTCGCGGTAGGCCAGCTGGCCCAGCGTGGCGTCGCGGTCGGCCACGATCAGCGTGCGCAGCGAGAGCACACCGGTCAGCATACCGCTCGGATCCTCGGTATAGACGTAGTAGACGCTTTCGAAATCCTCGTCGAGCTTGCGGATCGCCTCGATAGCGTCACCGACCGTCGCCGTGGCAGGCAGGGAGACAAACTCCGAGGTCATAATGCGGCCGGCAGTGTTTTCCTCATAGCCCAGCAGGTTACGAATCGCCTTCTCCTCCTGAACGCCCATCAGGCGCAGGAGCTTCTCGGCCTTCTCGTAATCGAGCTCGTCGATCAGGTCGGCGGCGTCGTCCGGGTCCATCATGGCCAGCATCGACGACGCATCCGTGTCGGACAGGCCCTCGAGCATCTCGGTCATGAGCTCGTCGTCATCGAACTCCGAGATGGCCTCGGCGGCCTGGGCGGTGTCGAGCTGCGCGAACACCTGCGCGCGCAGGCGAGGATCGAGCTGCTCGATAATGTCGGCAATGTCGGCAGGATGCAGCTCGCCGAGCGTCTTATGCGACACCGACAGCTGGATGTTCTTAGTCGATCGATCGAGCAGGTCCATGTAGGACCAGGCGATGATGTCCTCGCCGAGCGGTTTGCCCAGGTGCTTCATAAAGCCCTCGACGACATGTTCAAGAGCGGGGCTGATTGCGCGCAGCAGACCGCGGGCACCAACTTCGGCACCCAGCAGGCGCAGCTGATTTTCGCCCGACATGGAAAACTTGATGTCGTTTACGCGCACAACCTTCATGCCCTGCGTGTCGACGATTTGTTTATTGAGCACGTCGCGCGCGAGCAAGAGTTCGGTCGGCTGCAGGTACGAAAAACGGATTTCGGTGGCCGACGTCTTAAGGTATACGCCCGTCTCGTCGATACGGTCGACCCATTTTCGCCAGCTGATCATAAACGGCGTCTTGCCGGGACCGCGGAACGCGAGCGACGTCACGTGCGGAAAAACTTCGCCGGTAGCAATGCCAAAATCGTTCACAACGCCGAGCTTTTCGCCATCGACGTCCAAGACCGGCAGCTTGAGCATCTCACTCAGATAATTCACTGGTGCTCCCCATCATTATTCCTTCGGACCGTGGCCATGCCGGCACGCCATCCGTGGACTTTTAGATATGTATACGCATGCGCGGGCGGCACACCGCTCGGCGCTCACACCCCGTGCATGCGCAAGAAGCACCTGCAAGGGGTCATCGACTGTATGGTCGAGGTTTGGATTTCACCTGCAACCTTTCTCTTGACCCTTGTTATCCGCAGTAACTATAGCATCAGCATCGCGCCGTGACGCCAAATTTATGCTCCAAACATCGCAGGCATATCAAACGCTGACGCATCCGTGACATAGTCGTTTAAGAACGTCCCCCATGACTAGTCTGCGGTGTCGTTATCTTCGGCGAGCTGGGGAAACACGGCGTTCTTGGGCATGGAAGTCTTAGTTAGCGAGGTGAGTTTTTTGCTCAGCGACGTATCCGTCTTCACCAAATCGCTCAGCGTCACGATCTTGTAGCCCTTGGCGACAAGGCCATCGATGATCTGCGGCAGCGCTTCGAGCGTCTGTTCGGAGCACTCGTCGCTATCGGTGAACAAAACAATGTTGCCCGGAGTCACCGATTCGAGCACTGTCGAAACCTGTTCGTCGGCGCCGTTGAGCAGCCAGTCGCCCGAATCGACATTCCACGAGACCACGGCAGACACCAGGTCCATCGCATCGATCCAGTTTTGCTCGTCAAACGCGGCATAGGGAGCACGCAGCAACATCGTCTCGACGCCGGTCGCCGACTTAATCGCCTCGGTGCCCTTCGTGATCTGCTTGCGCACCGCCTCGCGATCCTCGCCCTTGAGCGAATCATCGCTGTAGCTGTTGGAGCCGATCTCGCATCCGGCATCGACAATCGCTTTGGCAGTAGCGGGCGAGGCTTCCGCAGCATCGCCCAAAAGGAAGAACGTCGCCGTGACGCCCTTTTCCTTGAGCACCTGCAAGACCTGCTTGGTCGCGCCGCTCGGACCCTCGTCAAATGTCAGGGCCACGTACTTTTCGTTGCCCTTGGGCGCTACGCTCGCGCACTCGACTACACAGTCGGTGGCGGGCACGACCTCGCCGCGGTCCTGCGTCTTGCCCGACTGCTCGCCGACCCATACCTCGGAGCGGCCCCGAACGCCCCAGGTTTTAACGTATTCGATAGCGCCCGTGCCCTCGACCTTCAACTTGGGCTCAATGGTCGTGACCTGGACCTCGTGCTTCTCGTACGTGTCGCGGCCGTCTTTGACCGTCACTTTCTCGCCGCCCGTTAGCTCGCGGCTATTCCACTTGCCCTGCTTCACCCGTTTGCCGTCCACCTTCACCGACAGCTTTTCGCCGCCACGGCGGGTAAGCACGCTATCGTCGACAGCCAACAAGTCGCCGGCATCGTAGGTGTCGGTCAGGCCTTGATCATCGATAAGGTTCTGCAACGTGGAGCCCACACGCACCGAAGCCTGCTCCCCATTGAGTACAATGTCCACGCTGCGATTGACATAGCCCACGACGGCAGCGATAAACAGCACGAGCGCACAGCCGACAGCGATGAGCGCATAGGGCAGGCGGGACGGTCGGCGCGGTGAGCGCCCGTTGCCGATGCGCGCGCTGCGATCGCTAAACCCACGGCTATGGTTGAGGTACATCGCGCCGGGTTTACGGCGACGTCGACGCTGACCGCTGGGCAGCTGCCCCAGGTCGCGTCGCGCCGTCGGACGCGCACCCGAGCGCCCGTTTAAGTTAGATCCGTTTTGGCGCATGTGCCCTCCCCCATAAACACAGCGAGCCGGAGCAACATGTCTCCGGCTCGCCCCCCGTCATTTGGTACGTCGCTATTTGCTAGCTTTTGACGAGCCCCCGCTCGCCTTTTGATATTCGTCCTTAAAGGCCTTGAACATACCGCGCGTCTTGCCGAGCTGCTTGCCCAGTGCGCGACTGCCCTTGTCCACGGCGGCCGACCCCTTGTCATCGAGCACCTTGGCGCCCTTCTTGACCTTATCGCCCACCACGACACTGGCCTCGGCAGCCTTGGCGGCCGCGCCGCCCGAATACCCGAGCGACTTGACCTCGTCCGAGACGATCATCGCGCCGTTCTCGTAGCCGCGCAGCATCGCCGGCGGCATCTGTGTGTCGCCCACCAGCACACTCGAGGCAGTGCCGGCGGTCACGTAGAACGTCTGCACGATACCCGAACGCGGCTTGAACTCAACGTCCGAGCAGTAGCCCACGACATCGCCCGATTCCGTGCGCACGTCCATGCCAACCCAGATGATGCAGTCGTCCAGGTTGATATCGAGGCGCTTGGCCGCGGCGGCATCGTAGGTGCCCTTGACGTCGTCGACCGCGACAGCACCCTCATAGACGCCGATGGCATCGAGCGCCACAAATCGATCGGGGCGCTCGATCATGCCCGCGATATCGGACTGGCGAACCATAAAGCCCACCACGCGCGTACCGCCCGGGGTAAAGACCGGAAAGTGAATCTTGCCGAGCTTTTTGGGGCTGCGCGGCGTGCCGTCCTTTTTGGTGCGCTTGTCTTCGGCAGGCTTACGATAAACCTTGACGCCGACAAAATCCCCTGCGCGCATTATGCCTCGGTCGAGGGCTCCGTGGCCTCGGTGTCGGCCTCAGTGACGTTCTCGACCACGACGTCGGCAGCGGGCGTCACGTTGCCGCCCGAGATGGCGTCGTTGAGCTGCTCGCGAAGCTGGTCCATGCGCTCGCGGGCCAGGTCGACCTTGGCGCGCAGGTCATCGGTCTTGGCGTCGACCATCGGACCAAAGTCGTTGACCGCGGCACGAGCCTCCTCGGCACCGTGCTCGTAGGTGTCGCGCATGTTGTCCCAGGCATCGTTGGCGATATCGGCGGCCATGGCACGGGTCTCGGCACCCGAGCGCGGGGCCAGAGCAACGCCGATGATAGCGCCGGCGGCAGCGCCAAAGAGCGCACCGGAGACAAAGCTGAAAGTCTTTCCCATGATCATTCCTCTCCTGCGGGCACCTCGATGCCCACCGTTTGAATGCTGTCCATTATACCCGCAGCGCAACACTTGCCGTCGTGCACATCTGCGTACGGTAAAAGCGCAGGTACATGATAGTGATAAGCGAGTGAGCCTACTCCTGCGGCATGGCAGGCATGGCCACCGTGGCCGCCGGGTCCTCGCCGGCGCCATCAACGAGCGGAAGCGCACCTTCCTGTGCGGGGCCTGCCGGAACCGTCGCCGCGCCACCGTAGACGGCAGCGGGGGCCTCGTGGCTCTCGGCGGTCGCGCCCTCGGTATCGATTGCCTCCTGCAGCTCATCGTCAAAGCTCGGAACACCCTGGGGCTCCACGGGCTCGGACTCGACAGCTTCCTCAGCAGCTGCCTCGACGCCGGGTTCGGAATCGGCAGGAGCCTCGCCTTCGGCCCCGTCCTCGGCGTTTGCGGCGGCGATGGCCTCGTGCGGATCCTTGCCCTCGGCCTCGGCGCGCATACCCAGCACCAGGTTGCGCAGGCCCGCGACCGTGCCCTCCACGTCAGGGGCAGGCTGGTCGGCGTGCAGATAGGCCCAGTCCATCATAAAGGTCGCCGAAGACAGCGCGCCGATGGCCAGCGCGTCATCGGGGCATGAAAGCTCAACCTCAAAGACACGCTCATCGTGCTCGCTTACGCGGGTACGGCCGCACGAAATGCTGCCGGCGAGACCGGTCTCGTTCATGAGCTCCACTGTCACGTGCTCAAGCAGATGGCAAAGCTCGGTCTGGCCCATGCAGTCCTGGAATTCACGACCGGAATCGCCTAGGCACAGGTGCTTGGCAATCGCGGGCACCAGGTAGTACACGCGCGCCGTGGCCTCGATGTCCTCCGAGGTCATGAGCGGCATGCCGGGGTTCACCAGCACATGCGCGCAGATCTTGTCCTCGCTGACGGTGACCTTAAGGATGTTGAACAGGCCTGCCATAACTCTCCCCTACTCTTCCTTGCCCTACTCGTCGCCGTCGTGCGGGTCCGCAGAGCCCGCGCCCGGCGTCGCCGGCTTATCTGCCGAGGACTCGGAATCCTTCTTATCGGTTTCGGCCGGAGCGATCACGCGAATAAGCGAGATGCGCTGGCCACGCATCGACTGCACCTTGAACTTGTACCCTGCAACCTCAAACACCTCTCCGATGTCGGGCACCGAGTCGCAAAGTTCCAAAATCCAGCCGGCGATGGTCTCATAATCATCGCTTTCCTCGAGCGGCCAACCAAGCTCAATCGCATCATCGCACGAAAAACGCCCATCGACGAGCCACTCACGGCGCGAAAGACGCGTGAGGTACTTGTTGTCGGGGTCGAACTCATCCTCGATCTCGCCCACGATCTCCTCGACGATGTCCTCGATGGTAATGATGCCGGCCGTGCCGCCGTACTCGTCCACGACCACCACGATCTGGTCGTGCGAAGTCTGCATCTCGGACAGCAGCGGCAGGATGTCCTTGGTGTCGGGCACAAAGGTGGCGTCGCGCAAATAACCGGCGATGGGCTGGTCGCCCTCGCCGTCGAGCGAGGGCTGAATCAGGTCCTTGATGTGCGCGATGCCCGCCACGTTGTCGGGATCTTCGTGATAGACGGGGATGCGGCTAAAGCCGGTCTGGCGCATAGTGGACAGCACGTCGGCGACCGTCTCGTCGTCCTCGCACATGGTGGTGTCCACGCGCGGCACCATGACCTCGCGGGCAACGGTATCGCCCAGGTCGAAGATCTCGTGGATCATACGCTTTTCCTCGTCGAGCAGGTCGTCCTGCTCCGAGACCATGTACTTAATCTCTTCCTCCGAGACGTTTTGGCGATCGTCGGCGCTCTTGATGCGCAGGATGCGGGCCAGACCATCGGAGCAAGCACCAGTCAGCCACACGAGCGGACGGGCAATCTTTTGGAAAAACGACAGCGGCCCCACGACCTGCTTGGACACGCCTTCGGCATTGGCCAGACCAATGCGCTTGGGCACAAGCTCGCCAATCACGATGGACACGAAGGCAACCGCAACGGTGATGATGACCGGTGCCAGTCCGCGCGCGATGGCAGAGAGCGGCGCGATGCCAAAGCTCATGAGCCACGTGGCGAGCGGGTCGGACAGGCTCGTCGAAGCAACGGCGGACGAGGCAAAGCCCACGAGCGTGATGGCGACCTGGATGGTGGCGAGCAGCTGGTCGGAGTCGGCAGCCAGCTTAACGGCACGCTCGGCGCGTTTGTCGCCTTCCTCGGCCTCGTGCTCCAGCACGGCGCGCTTTGCCGTGGTGAGCGCCATCTCGGACATAGAGAAGTAGCCGTTGATGAGGGTCAAAACGAGGGTGGTGATAAGGGAGATGGTTATGTCCATCGGGAGTTTCTCGAACCTCCAAGATTCGGGACGTTAGGTAGTAAGCGTAGATAACGGATAGGGCAGTTGCGTCCGGCGGCCGCTTGGATGGGTCCGCAGGCACAGACGTGATCGCTAGATTACGAAGAGGATCACCGCCATGAACTGGAAGATACTGCCGGCGAGCACCCACAAGTGAAACACACTGTGCAGGTAGCGCACGTTTTTAGCGATATAGAACGGCACGCCCACGGTGTAGCACACGCCGCCGACAGCGAGCAGGGCAAGTGCCACGGGGTTGAGCAGCGACACGAGCTCGGGCAGCTTAAAGACGACGAGCCAGCCCATCAGCAGGTAGACCAGGCCGCTTACCCAGTGCGGTTGACGCTCGCGCATAAAGCACTCGAGGGCGATGCCGATAATGGCGATGGCCCATACGGCAAAGAACAGCATAGGGCCGCCATCGTTTACGAGCGTGATGAGGCAAAACGGCGTATAGCTGCCGGCTATGAGCAGGTAGATGCAGCTGTGGTCGATGATGCGAAACACGCGCTTGGCGCGCGCGGGCTGAATCGCGTGGTAGAGCGTAGAGGCTAGGTATTCGAGGATAATACTGACACCATAGACAATCGCCGCGGCCATGTGGGCTGGGCCTCCGCCGCGAAGAGCGGCAAATACGATCAGGAGCACCAGGCCCGCGATGCCCAGCAGGCAACCGACACCATGGGTGACGGAGTTCATGATCTCCTCACCCACCGTGTAATGTGGAACGGCCGCGGCCTTGGGTCGCGGCTTGGAACTGTCGCTCGAATCGGACATGCCGGTTACATCCTCCAAGTAAATAGTTCTCAACACTATATCAAAGCGTCTGGGTACGTGCGAAATTTGCACCATACGTGACCCCTTGTTTACCCATTCTTTGCTTGTTGACGCATCAACGGCGAACAATCATGGTTGATTACAGCGCTGGAGGACCGTTTTGGCTCCCGCCTTCGGAAGTATGCGGCAAAATCTGGAACTTCCGGCCAGACCGCAGTTTTACCAACAATTTATCAGGGGTTTTATTGCCAAAAAATGTCGTGTGCTCGGCGGTCTCGAAATTTGCCGCATACTTCCGGAAAACCGCCCGCGAGCGCTGTACTCACGGGCGGCTTTTACTAAATGACAAGCTAGGACATATGCAGCCACACAGCCTAACTATTTTTGGAGGCGCGATGCCCGGCCGGTCGTCTTGCGGGTCGTGGACCATGTACCAACTGTTTTTGTAATGGCGAATCTCGCGGGCAGTGTCGTTTTTGAGAACCACACGACAAGATTCGCAAACATGGTCGTTTCCCATCGCCCAGGAGCGCGGAGTGTACGATTCGATCTCTTTGAATGGATAGACGGCGCCGTCGTACCACTTGATGCCCCAGGGGACGTACTCGCCGTCGGGACGGCATTCGACCAGGGCCATGACTAGGCGGATGGTTTTAGCGTCTGCGGACAAAGGCACCTCCCGTGCAATACGAACTTGTGTTCTATTATCGCACGGGAGGCTTGTTGGGGCTGCGGGTTCTTCGGCGTACCGCGGTAATCTGGAGGTCCTGAATCAGATCAGGCAGGGAATGGTTACGCGAAGCTAGGCCGAAGAAATTCACAAGGTATCGGTGATAAGGTCATCACCGGCTCTAGTCAATAGTGCTTGCGATCTCCTTCGACCATAGGGCACTCTTCTTGATGACACGACGTTGTGTCTCGAAATCGATATAGAAAAGGCCGTAGCGTTTGTTGTATCCATTCGACCAAGAGAATTGATCCTGAAGAGACCAAACGAAATAACCCCTCACGTCTACGCCGTCTTCACGAGCTTTCAGGAGAGCATCCAAATGCTGATCGATGAAGTCGATCCTATCATCGTCATCGACGAAATCGCCGGCTGCGTCCAACACGTCTTTGCTGCCAAGGCCGTTTTCCGTAATGTAAATTGCGGGATGAGCGGGATAGTTCGCATCGACCTGTCGAAGAATGTCGTACAGACCTTGCGGGTAGATATTCCAATCCCAGTCGGTCGTCGGAACATCAGGGTTCTTGACAAGTTCCGCAATGCCCTTCATGCGGAGGGTCGTCGTTCCCTTTTCGCCGGTCGCGTTGTACTTGGAACGATTTTCACCTGCATAGGCCTGTACGAACTGCGGCTGATAGTAATTGATACCGAGGTAGTCGTTGAGACCAACAGCCGCCTGCATCTCATCGTAATCTCCGTCTTCTACTGAGAACGAAGCCTCCTGCACCCCACATATCTCCTCAATGAGCGCGCTGGTGCGATCCGTGAGTTTGCCGAAGAACGTTAAATCAAGCAGGAACCTATTCAGATAGGCATCCCAAAGCTCGGCGGCATGTCGGTTGTCGGGTGTATCAACGATTGGATACACGGGCTTAAGCGCGTGTATGACTCCAATGCGTCCTCGATGTCCGCCTTCCTTGAAAGCCTTGACAACGCGAGCGTGGGCAAGCGCCATGTTATGCATAGCCTGGAAAGACGACGAGAAATTGAACAGATCGGCTGGGGGGAATTCAGCTACAACATATTGGAAAAACGCCAGGCTAATCGGTTCATTGATCGTGAACCACTGGGAGACCTCTGTGAACTCCTCGAAGCAGAACTGTGCGTAGTTTACGAAGGAATCGATATTGGCGCGATTCAGCCAATCTCCCCGACTGAACATTCCGATTGGGGAATCGAGGTGATGTAGCGTTACGTACGGCTCGATTCCATGTTTGCGGCATTCAGCGAACAACTCGTGATAATACTTGACGCCCACGGGATTCGGGTCACCATCAGTATTCGGAAACACGCGTGCCCAGGAAATCGAGATGCGCAGCGCCTTGATGCCATGCTCGGCAGCGAGGCGGATGTCTTCTGGGTATCGGTGATAGAAGTCGCTTGCGGGATCAGGCAGGAAACGGCCCTTCGAAACGAGAAAATCGTCCCACATGGTCTTCCCCATGCCATCTTTGCCCGTCGACCCCTCTACCTGGTAGGCGGCAGTGGCGGCCCCCCATACAAACCCCTCGGGCAACCGCTTGACGCGCTTGAGCAGCGTCATCGTTCATCTCCTCCATCCTCAAGGAACAAGCTGGCACCGTTTGTCTCGATCACTTTCCGATACCAGTAAAAGCTCTTCTTCTTGGTGCGATCGTAGGTACCTTTTCCGTCATCATCTAGATCGACATAGATGAAGCCATAGCGCTTTGACATCTGATTCGTCGATGTCGACACGACGTCTATGCAACCCCATGAGGTGTATCCCATGACCTCGACGCCATCGTCAATCGCCTCCGCGATAGCCCGGATATGACGGCGGAAATAATCGATGCGGTAGTCGTCGTTGATGGAGCCGTCCTCCTCGACAACGTCACGGGCACCCAGGCCGTTCTCGACTATGAACAGCGGCTTTTGGTACCGATCGTACATATCGACAAGGGCGTAGCGCAGGCCATCGGGGTCGATCTGCCAACCCCATTCGGAAACATCGAGATAGGGGTTCTTAACGCCCGTAGCCAGATTGCCGCATACCTTTTCTCGGTCATCCGCATCAACAGAATCGACGAGCGACATGTAGTAGCTGAAGGAGACGAAGTCCGCCGGATAGCACCGCAGAATCTCTTCATCACCCTGCTCGAATCTGACATCGATGCCATGCTTGTCCCAGTAGTCGAATATGAATGCTGGATATGCTCCACGGGCCTGAACATCGGAGTAGAAGTAGTTCTCGCGATTCGATCTCTGGGAAAGCAACATGTTCTTTGGATTGCAATTCTCAGGATAGGTTAGGGTCCGCGTGATCATACATCCCATCAAGGCATCAGGATCGATCTCGTGTAGCTCTTTCGTCGCGAGTGCGGCTGCGACAAATTGATGGTGGACGGCTTGGTATATCACCTCTTCGAGGTTGGCATCGGCGAAACGGTCTGGAACGATCCCCGCGGTCACGTAAGGGTGCCTGAAAATCGAGTCGATCTCGTTGAACGTGATCCAATACTTCACAAGGCCCTTATATCGCTCGAAGCACACGCGCGCGAAACGGGCGAAAAGGTCGACAAGACGGCGGTCGTACCACCCTTGATAGTGGTCTGAAAGATACAGCGGCATATCATAATGATGGAGCGTTACAAGCGGCTCGATTCCATGTTCGCGCATTGTTTTGAACATGTCCTCGTAGAACGAAAGCCCGGCCTCGTTCGGCTCTTCCTCATTGCCCATGGGAAAGATTCGAGCCCATTGAATGGACACGCGCAGGCACTTGAAGCCCATCTCGGCGAATAGAGCGATGTCCTCGCGATAACGATGGTAAAAATCAATGCCGTGTCGTTTCGGATACATAAGCTCGTCATCCGTTTGCATCGCCTGGGCGATCTCCTCGGATGTAATTCCATGCTGGGCGCTGTAATCGCTTGGGTCGATGCCGGGTTTATAGCGGGAAACATCCGCGACGGTAGGGCCCTTGCCCCCTTCTCGCCAAGCGCCCTCGCATTGGCACCCGGCGATGGCGCCGCCCCAAAGGAAACCTTCGGGGAAGGGAGACTCGAGATGATGGAAATCGATACTGGTGTCCATGGCTAATTGACTCCGCAGGTAGCGTCGACTTCTGCTTCCTCGAGGGCAGCAGCGTCCTGTTCTTTCTTCTTCTCCTGCTCCAGCTTGGCCTGGCGGTTGGAGATGAGCACAAATGGGACCCAAATCGCAGTCGTGACGGCGATGCAGATGATTTGCACCACAACGCCCTGCCAACCGTGGCTGATGAAGGGAGAAATCAGAACAGGGAGACCCAAGGGCACGTCAACGGTGTTGCACGGCAGGAATCCGATGTTCGTGGCGAACATGGCAATCGCGGTCGAGATGGGCGATGTGATGGCAAGGGGGATCGCGAACGTCGGATTAAGCACGACGGGCAGGCCGAAGTAGACGGGCTCGGGGATACCGCAAATGGTCGAGGGAAGTCCGAACTTCGCGACCTCACGATAATCGTCGCGTTTTGAGAACAGCATGATCGCGATGATGAGGGAAAGGATGCAGCCCGCTCCACCGGGGACCACGAAGTTCATCCAGAAGCCGTAGGTGACCGGCTGATCGGGCACTGCGCCAGAGCTGGCGGCAGCGATATTCGCCGCGATGGCGGCGGCCATCAGAGGATTGCGGATGGGCGAGATGACCAAGCCGCCGTGAATTCCCAACACCCAGAAGATCTGCGAGATGAGAACCACGAGAACGATACCGACAGGGCTCTGGAACATGATCTCCAGAGGGGTCTGCAGGAACGTATAGATAAAATCGTTTACATACGTACCCGTCAGGCTCTTGAATGCGATTCCGAAAATCGAGGAGCAGAGCAGCGTAATCAGAATCGGAAGCAGGACGTTGAAGGAAGTCGCGATCGCGGGAGGCACCGAGTCGGGCATCTTGATCTTGATGCGATCGATCTTCGTCAGCTTGCCGAACAGCTGAGAGTAGACGACGGCGCTGATCATGCCGATGAACAGCCCCTGAGCGCCCAAGATGCCCGTTACCAGTCCAGACACCGTCGTTCCATCGGGACCCGGTATGACGTTGGGAACCATGCTGATGTATGCTGCGATGCACACGATGCCCGTGATATGCTCGGGGACTTTGTCTCGGCGGGCGAGATTGGTCGCTACCAGGAAAATGATAGGAACCGTCATAAACGACATCGTGCAGTAATTCAGAAGCGTGAACGCCGGACCGAGAGCCGTCAGTGACGGAATCCACTGAGCGAGCCCACTTGTCGGTGATGCGATCAGGTTATTCAACAGTGATCCGAGAGAACCGACGATTACAAAAGGCAGAAAGGTTGTGAACGCGTTCTTTATGCTTGCGAGATACTTGTTGTCATCAACCTTTTCCGCAACAATAAGAATTGCATCCTCAAATTTGTGTGACATTGCCACAGAAAGCACCTTCTTTCACGAAATGGCGTGTTGCGTCCGCCGGTAGTGCCAGCTGCCGGCGGGTCATTTTTTAGCTACTTGGACGACGCCACCAAATCCTCAGCTTGCTTGAGAACCGCCGCTCCGTCACAGCGTCCATAGGAGACGGGATCGATAACGCCAACCGGAGCACGCCCTTCAACAATCTTCGTCACTTTGCGTAAAATATGACGTACCTGTGGACCAAGCATCAAAACATCGAAATTACCCAGCTCATCGGAAATCTGGCCCTGCTCAACAGCCCAGATTTTATAGTCCTTACCCTGGGCCTTAGCAGCCTCCTGCATCTTGGTCACAACGAGTGATGTGCTCATTCCAGCACAGCAGGCAAGCATGATATTCATGTCTCTCTCCTTTGTTCTCACGCACTTGCGCACTTATGGACAAATGCTTAGTTAGTACCGTTCTTGTACAGATCGATGAATCGCTCGGCAAGATCGCTTGCGAGTATCGCCATCGTTAGATGGTCCTCTGCGTGCACCAAGATGATGTTCACCTCAACGGAGTTGCCGTTTGCCTCATCGCGTATAAGGTTGAACTGCACTTCATGGGCTGCATGCATCTCGTCCCGAGCCTCTTTAAGTTGGGCGTCGGCAGCTTCAAAATCGCCGTCGGCGGCAGAGTCGATCGCCATAAGGGCGGCAGACTTTGCGTTGCCGGCATGCAAGATAATCTGCATCGCATCCAAATATTTATCCTCGTCCATTCTCCCTCCTCCTATAAATCGCAGTGTCCGTGCAATAGCTCCATCAGTGTCGAGAGACTCTGATGGCTGATCAGCGTGTCGATATCGTGTTCACTGGTAAGCAGCTTGGCCGCGCGCTGGTAAAAACCTTGGAGGTTTTTATCGCGCTTCTTGGATATGCTCAACAGGAAAACAACCTGGACATCATGAGTGTTCCAAGAAACAGGTTTATCAAGGATTCCGATGCATACGAACGTCTCATCCGTCACCGCCTCAAAGGGATGAGGAATGGCCACACGATTTCCGAAAGATGTCTCAGCCAGTGATTCGCGCCTCAGTACCGAGGACTCAAATGCGTCAGGGATTGGTTTAACGTCGGCGATTCGTTGACAGAGTTCAGAAATGACCTCTTCCTTGCTCTCGCAGTGCATGTGGGTGAAAAACAAATCCTCAGAAAAGAACGAGTCGATGACGTCATCCTGAATGCCGCTGTTCAGGATGTGCTGAACGTTACCGATTTCACTCTCATCGAGAAAAGAGCTCACGTGGAGGACAGGTATATCGAGCTTCTGTCGAATCGGCACAGTGGTAAAGACATAGTCGATATTGTGCAGGCTTGCCGCGTTGAGACTTCCGGCGTCACAGGTCCTAATCGTTCCGAGCATGCCTCCAAAAGCACTTCGGTATTGATACTCCAGCAGATGCGCGCTACCGGCACCCGATGCGCAAACAATCAGGATGTTCTTCTTGCTCTGTCCGTTTTTCTGTCGCTCAAGTGCGAGAGCGAACGCAAGGGCGATATACCCTATCTCCTCCTCAGAAGGTTTTTGCCGATACTTATCGGCCAGCACGGAAGAACTGTCCGACGCCATGGAATACGCCAATGGAAACCGTCTTTTTATATCGCCCAGCAGAGGATTGTCGAGATTCATATGGCACTTCAGTCGCACAGAAAGAGGAACGATATGGCGAGCCAGATTGAGGCACAGTTCGAAGTCTTCGCGAAAATCGAAACGGAATGATTCCCATACGCGCTCAATCATCTGCGCGGCAACACCCCAGGCTTCGCCTAAGATTTCGAAACCTTCATCATCCTTCCCGTCTGTATCGATAGTCTGTTTGCCAGCGAGATGAATTGCGATGTAGGCCACCTCTTCAACCGGCATCCCAATATCAAATTGAGCTGCCACTTTTCTCGCGATGGTCTCGGCTATGGCGTATTCGCGCCGCGTCTTAATATCCTTGATCTGAAGTTGTTCCATTGGCACATAGCAGTTGTTTCTTATGCGTTCGATTGCCACGGCGATATGAACAAGAAGATTCTGGTGTGCGACCGCATTGATATGGAATTCGTTTTGCTCAAGAGATTGATCGACACACTCTGCGATTTCAGCGAGGTCATCCCCGAAAGGAGCATCCATTGCAAGGCTTGCCAAACAAAGACGGTGCATAAACTCGGGACCGATGACTCGAATCCCGTGTCTTGGTTTTCTTTCGATCTGCAGCCCGAAACGGCCGATATAGTCCTCGGCGGCCTTGAGATCATTCGAAATCGTCACCCTTGAAACATATAAGGTGTCGGCAAGGCGGTCTAGTGTGACCCACCCGTTTCGATAGAGCAGTTCATTTAAAATGAAACGAATTCGACCCCTAGACGTGTCTGGCAGGGCATGGATACTATCAGCGTCGGCTTTGATAATCCCGTTGAACGCGTCGTTATCGCGAATCGATAACTCATATCCCTCGCCGCGTTTCATATCTATGCGCGCCGCATCATGGAAAAGCTGGTTCAGCTGAGAGATATACGTACGGATGGTACGAGTGCTCACCCCAAGTATCCGGGATAAATCACTTGCAGGAACCGACGGGCTACGCCTGAGCTCCTGAATGATGCGCAACAACTTATCGTCCACGGTTCCTCCTCTCGCTATTGATAATAGGAAGGAACGTTACGCGATTCCACAAAGGATATTTCCTTCCAAACGGAAGATGTCCTTATGATTGAGTAGGCGTGTATGCAAGACAAAATGCCCAAGCAGCTCTCCAGCACGGTACATCCAGTTATACGCCATACCCATGCTTTGCAAGAAAGCGCGCCACCAAATGCGCCCAACATAGGTGCCGCCTTGTCGATATCCCCGGAAGGATGGATCGTCCCGGCTGGTAAACCTGATGTTTTGTACGGTATGCGTCAGTATATCTAGCGCGCAACAACTTTCCGTGCATAGGCCGGCGGCACCCTGACACCATACGGGAGATCTGACTGACGGACAGATATTGGGAATTGACATTCGGGGACCACTTTTCGCGAGCCTTGTTATCGGCAAGGGCCACGCGCCAGGATTCGCGAGTGCGATCGTTTCCCAACGCCCAGGAACGGGGTTTGTATGACTCGATTTCTTTGAAGGGATAGACGGTGCCGTCGTACCACTTGATGCCCCAGGGAGCGTATTCTCCGTCGGGGCGGCACTCCACGATGGCAGTGACCAAGCGGATTGATTTGGAACCTGTAGACAACAGTACCTCCCGTGCTATGCGAACTTATGTTCTATTATTTCACGGGAGGCTTGGCTTAGTCCTCGGGAAACTCGATGGGGTAGTGGGCGGCCAGGCTGCGGTACTTGCGGTAGAACCCGGACAGCAGGTCGGCCACGCGGTGGCGCTGCCTGTCCCTCGCCTCGGCCTTCGCGCCGAAACGCGAGCCAGGCAGCATGACCCTCGTCACCGCCGTGCCCTCCTGCGGCACGCCGCCGACCTCGAACGCCTCGCGCATGAGGTCGCGCGTCGGCTCGGCCTTCAGCTTCTCGGCCTCGATGATGCCCGACATCTCGTCCTCCATGGAGTCGGCCACGAACTTGCGCCAGTTGCGCTCGGGCTCAGGCGCGGCCGGGTCGATGTCGAACTGGGCGTCCGCCTCCCCGAAGCCGGCGATCTCGAGGAACCGCTCGATGAGTTCGGACTTGTCGCGCAGCTCCGGCGATGCTGCCACCGAGAACATGATCCGCGCGGCGATCTCCACCGTCCCTTCAACTGGGAAAACGGCGCCCCCGGGCCCCGGAAGGGGCCCGGGGGCGTTCGGCTAGGTGCGGGAACGGCCTATTTGCTCAATGTGTTCGGCTGAGACCGGAAATCAACCCTGACTATCAAAGTTCATTCATTCATCGTTCATGTGATGTGAAGCACAGCGACAGAAGCCGCTCGGGACAGTTTTCTGAGAATCGAATAAATCGCCGTTGTCGAGCGAGCGCCAGTTGGTTATCCACCGCTCGCGGTTCCAAACTGACCACTCGTAGTGAACGGCGGCAGCGCCGAAAAAATCGTTTTTAACCCTCGCGCGATGGCTCGTTTTAGCTGGGAAAACTGGACTTTTTAAGCGGATATCGACATTTTCAGCTCTAACTGACCCTTTTTTCGAAAGTGTGGGGAAAATGTCGGGAACCCCGAGCAGACCGCACTTTTACCAACAATTTATCAGGGGTTTTGTTGCCAAAAACGCCTTGTGGTCGGCGGTATTCGACTTTCCCCGCACTTCCGAAAAGCCGCCCGTGAGCGCTGTGCTCGCGGGCGGCTTTTGCTCGAATTACGCCACAAAGGCGCTTATATTGTCCAATAGCTAGGCGCTATTTGACCTCGATAAGCTCGTACTTGCTCGTGCCCAGGCCGATCTTCTCGGCGTGCGCGATGCACGCGCGCCAGTCGGTGTCGGGATGCGTGATGCAGAAGGGGTCACGCGCCTGCTCGCCCTCCAGATGCTCGTGGTTATGCTCCATCTTGGCCGCGCTATCGGTGAGCTCGGTGTTGGGCAGCGGCTCGGACGCCATGACGGCATCGGCACAGGCCTGGTCGATGGCGACCGGGTCGAAGCTCGCGAACATGCCGATATCGTTGACGATAGGCGTATCGTTTTCGGGATGGCAATCACAGTTGGGGCTGATATCCATGGCAAGCGAGATGTGGAAGCTCGGGCGGCCGTCGACGACGGCCTTGGTGTACTCGGCGATCTTGCAGTTGAGCACGTTGGCCGCGGCGTCATAGACGGGCTTGATGGCGTCCTGGTTGCACACGCCGATGCAGCGTCCGCAGCCCACACAGCGATCGTGGTCGATGGCAGCCACGTGCACCGTGCGAGTAGCGCCGCTGGCAAGCTCGCGCTCGCGGGTGTCGTCGAACGAGATAGCGTTGTGCGCGCAGATCTTTTCGCAGGCACGGCAGCCAATGCAGTGCTCGGTCGCAACGTTCGGCTTGCCGGCGGCATGCTGCTCCATCTTGCCGGCACGGCTGCCGCCTCCCATGCCCAGGTTCTTCATGGCGCCGCCAAAACCGGCCTGCTCATGGCCCTTAAAGTGGGTGAGGCTAATCACGATATCGGCATCCATGAGTGCCTGACCGATCTTGGCCTCATGCACGTACTCGCCGCCCTCGACCGGGACGAGCGCCTCGTCGGTACCCTTGAGGCCGTCGGCGATGATGATCTGGCAACCCGTGGCATACGGGGTAAAGCCGTTCTGATAAGCGGTGTCGATGTGCTCGAGCGCGTTTTTGCGGCTACCGACATAGAGCGTGTTGCAGTCGGTGAGGAAGGGCTTGCCGCCCAGTTCCTTCACGACATCCGCGACGGCGCGGGCGTAGTTGGGGCGCAAAAAGCTCAGGTTGCCCAGCTCACCAAAGTGAATCTTGATAGCGACGAACTTGTTCTCAAAGTCGATCTGCTCAATACCGGCGCGGCGGATGAGGCGCTTGAGCTTGTCAAGCTGGCTCTCGCGAGCATGCGTACGCAAGTTGGTGAAGTACACCTTAGCGGGTGCTGCGGGTGAAGTTGCGGTCATATATATCCCCTCGGTCTATATGGCGTTACAGACATAGAGGATGGTACCCGTTAAAGTGGGGTCAAAGTCAAGTACGGCGCCTAGTCATTGGGGACGTTCTTAAATGAGTGACTACTCATTGGGGACAGACTTAAATGACTGAAGCCACTCATTGGGGACGGACTTAAATGAGTACCTCGCCACCCGGCAGTTAGGGACGTTCCTTTCCTGCCGGCAGTTGGGGACAGTCCTTGGCAACCCTGCCGGCGAGCCGGCGAACCGGCAAAGACTGTCCCCGATGACTAGTCGTTTAAGTCTGTCCCCAATGACCACCCAATGACTAGGTAGCTAGGCGTGGGATTTGGCGCGTGCGAGGGCTAGGCCTACGGCAGCGATGGCCGCGGCAAAGAGCACCGTGACGCCCAGATCGCAGGCGATGTCTCCCAGCACGGCGGACGTCAGGTCCGCGGCGAGCGCCTTGCCGATCGCGTCGTTCACCCAAAACGTCGGTACAAAGTGCGCCACCGTCTGCACGGACGGGCCCATCAGCGACAGCGGCATCCAGGCGCCGCCCAAAAACGTCATGAGCATGCCAAGCAGGTTGCCCACACCGTTGAGCAGCTCCTCGCGCGCGCCCAGGCTCGACAACGCAAAGCCAACGGCCAGCGGCGTGCACGCCAGGGCAAACGTCGCCGCTAGCGCCAGACACACGCGGTCCACGCCGACCTCGGCGACCGCGCCGGCAAAGCCCACGACGCCCATCATGCTCGACACAAACCAGATGCAGACGGTGATCACGGCAGCGGCCGCAAACACGGCAAGGGAGCGCTGGCGCTCGGAGATTGGGCCGGCCTCCATGCGGCGCACGCGCTCGGGTTCGTTCATGCCCGAGAACACCAGCCCCACCGACACGATGACCGACGAGATAATCGCGTACGCGCCAAAGTTGAAATACGACTCAAGCGTGGCGGCGGCTGTCGAGTCGACCTTGACCTGCTCGATCTCGACCTCCGCGCGCTTGGCGGCGGCATGCTCGGCGGCCTTGGCGACGTCACCGTCGGAGGCAGTAGGATCAAGTGCGGCCGCAGCGCCCGCGAGCGAAATCCAGCGCGAGGCCTCGGCAGACGAAAGCGCCGCCGCCATGGTGCCGGCACCGTAGGTCACATCGAGCTTGGGCAGGGGCTCCCCCGCTCGGGCGGCTGCAACGAGGTCGTCCTCAAACCCCTCCGGAATAAAGAACACGCAATCGGCGCTACCCTTGGCGCTGTTGCTCTTGGAGAGCGCGTCCGCAAGGTCGTAGGTGTCCTCGCCGATACCCGTGACCAGATCAAAGCGCGAGCCCAGGTGCTTGGTAAGCGCACGCGAAAGATCGCTGTTGTCGCGGTCGACCACGATCACGTTGGTGTCGTAGGGTTCGTACTCGGTGAGCTGCGACGAGTTCCAGCTCACCGAGGCCGCGATGAATACGCCCATGAGCGAGATGAACACCGTATAGATGAGCAGGTAGAACGGGTGCGCCAGCGCCATGCGAAGCGCAGTCTTAAAGGTGCTCATAGCGGCTCCTTCCAAAGATCAGCGTGGCGGCGGCAACGAACAGCAACGCCATAAGGACCAGCGCGCCAGCGCGAACGGCAAAGGGGCCCAGGTCCTCAAAGAAATACAGGCGGTTGAACATGTCGCAGATAAGCTTGACGGGGTTGAGCCAGCACTCGGCCGGACAGGCGCGGGCGACGTCGTCGGCAAGCGCCATCGCCGGCTCGCCGTAGAGGCCGGCGAACAGGGCGCACGTGGTGGCGAAGCCCGTGAGGATGCCCGACTTGGATGCCTTGCCGCCCTTAACGGGAAGCGTGCCCACAAAGAGCCCCAGGCCCGTCGCGGCAAGCGCGGAGGCAGCGCCACCCACCAGGCAGAGCCCCTCGCGCCCGCCAAAGCCGACGCCCACGACCAGGCGCACGTAGCCGATCGCGATCGTCATCGAGGCAAAGGAAACCAACCACGAGCCCACAAAGATGCCGGCCAGCGACGCCGTCTTGGAAAGGCCGCCCACGCAGCGACGCGCACCAAGACCAGACAGATTGGGCTGCAGGTCGACGACGCTCAAGGCGGCAAACTCGGCAGACATCATCGCGACCAGGCCAAAGAGCGCGTAGTAGTAGATGACCGTGCCATCGGGCGTGGCACGCGTCAGGCTCACACGGCGAGTGCCGCCCTCAAGCGACAGGGCGCGCGCAACCGCCTCCGGGTCGGTGAGCGCCGCCGGGTTGTCTTGGGCAATCTGGCGCATGAGCTCGGCATTTTGCGTATACGAGCTTGCCACCGTCTCCAGGATGCTGCGGTCGGTGAGCACCGACGTCGCACGCGAGCTGTCATAGCTCGAAAGCAATGTGAGTTTGGGCGTGCCCGCGGCATCGACCGCATAGATGCCCGCGACCTCGCCAGCCTTAAGCGCACGGTTCGCATCGACTGCGTCGTCGAACTCGTGGATCTCGAGCAGTTGGTCGTCGCCTTCCTTGGCAAGCGACGTCGCCACGTCCTTAAAGGTCGAGGCGCCCCAGGCCTCATCCGCCACGATGGCCACCGGCACCGGGTCGACCGTGCCATCGGAGCTCAGATTCGCAAACATAAACATGAACATCGTGGAAAGCGCGACGGGAAAGATCGCGCCCCAAACCCACGTGCTCGGCCGGCGCAGCAGCGTCTTGACCGTAATGATAATGGTGTTGAACATGGCCGCCCCCTAGTCGCGCAGCTCGCGGCCGGTGATCTCGAGGAACACGTCGTTGAGGGTCGGCGGCTCGCTCCACACGCGGCCGAGCGCAACGTCGGCGGCGCGCAGCGTGTCGAGGATGTCAACCAGGTTGTGCGGGCTCGCTTCGCAGGTGCAGACGAGCTCGCCGCCGGACAGCTCGACGCTGAGCACGTGCTCGAGGGCGCGCAGTCGCTCGACCGTGGCGAGCTCGACGGCGCCGACCTCGACGGTCACGCGCTCACCCATCTGAATCATGCGCTTGAGCTCGTCGTTGGTGCCCTGCGCCAGCACGCGCCCGCCGTCCATGATCATGATGCGGCTGCAGATCTGCTCGACTTCCTCCATGTAATGGCTGGTATACACCACCGTGGCGCCTTCGTCGCGCAGGCGGCAGATGCCCTCCAGGATGGCGTTGCGGCTCTGCGGGTCGACCGCCACCGTGGGCTCGTCGAAGAAGATGAGCTCGGGCTTGTGCGCGACGCCGCAGGCGATGTTGAGGCGACGCGCCAGACCGCCCGAGAGCTTGCCGGGGCGAAACTTGGCAAAGTCGCCCAGCCCGACAAAGTCGATGGCCTCGTCGACCAGCTCGCGACGGCGCTTGCGGTCGTTGACGTAGAGGCTGCAGAAATAGTCGATGTTCTCGCGCACCGTGAGCTCGTCGAACACCGCCACCTGCTGCGGCACCACGCCGATGCGGCGCTTGAGGTCGTAGCGGGCGGGCGTCATGGGCTCGCCGAACAACTCGATGGTGCCTTTGTCGTAGGCGAGCAGCTGCAGAATGCAGTTGATGGACGTAGTCTTGCCCGAGCCGTTGGGGCCCAGCAGGCCAAAGATCTCGCCGGGGGCGATGCTCAGGTTAAAGTGGTCGAGCGCGATAAGATCGTCGTAGCGCTTGACGAGGTTTTCGACGTGGACGATGTCTGTCATGAGGCGGCCCTTCCGTTGATTGCGGCCCGGTACGATTGCATCATCGCAGGAGCCGCCGGCGCGCGCCAGTGAGCTTTGTCACGAGTGCGGCGGGGGCGGGCGGGAGGAATGTCACGGTTGCGGCACCTGAGCAATCGTCGCGCGCACCATCGCGTACAATACCCGTATGAACAGGCTATTCGACAAATCGATCGTGCTGGCGTGCTGCATTGCGGCCGCTCTGGGCCTTGCTGTGGATGCTTGCTTGGTCGCGGCGTTTTGTCTTGGCGTCGTAGTCGCCTCGCTTACGGAAATTGCGCAAGGCGAACGTGCCCGCCGCGCCGGTGAGGCCGCGAGCTACGCTTACATTATGGTGACCGTCTTTGTGCCGTCGTTTGTGCCGTTTGCGCCCCTCGCCCTCTATGACATCGCGCGATACGTGCGCCGTGAACACGTTTGGGTCGCGCTGGGCGCCGGCGCCATCTTTGTCTGCGCACTCGTCGCATATGCCCACGCTGGCGCGCTTCCCACCCGTGCGCTGCTGTTGACCGCCATCCTTTCAGTCGCCGCCACCTTGCTGTCTCTGCGCACCGCTCAGCTGGAGCGCGAGCAGGAGCGCATGCGTCGCACCCGCGACGAGCTGCAGGAGCGAGCCCTCGCGCTCGAGGCGCGCAACCGCGACCTTGCCGACTGCCAGGACTACGAGGTCGAGCTCGCAACGCTCGCCGAGCGCGCCCGCATCGCACGCGAGATCCACGATAACGTGGGGCACCAGCTCACGCGCGCCTCGCTGCAAACCGAGGCCCTACGCGTGGTCCACGCCAACGAGCCCGGCGTCGCCGCCGACTTCGCTGACGTCAAGCGCACCGTGGACGAAGCGCTTCAGCTCGTGCGCTCGAGCGTCCACGCGCTCAACGACAACGCGGCGAATCTCTCCGTACAGCTCGAGCGCATCGTGGAGGGCGCGCGCTCAGATGGCGGGCCGCAGATTGAACTTGAGGTTTTGGCCGAGCATGCGCCCGCAAATGTCGCCAACTGCTTTGCGGCGGTCCTGCGCGAGGCGCTTTCCAACTCCATACGCCATGCTTGCGCCCATACTGTCACCGTACGATGCATGGAGCATCCGTCGTTTTACCAGCTCATCGTTACCGACGATGGCGCAGGCGGGGCTCAAGCAAGCGGCCGCAACGTCACAGGAGGCATGGGGCTCGGCTCCATGCGCGAGCGCGTCGAGGCGCTTGGCGGCACCTTCACCGCCGGCCCGCGCGCCGGCGCCGGCGGCTGGCGTGTGTTTGCCACCGTTCCCAAACAGCAAGGAGATGAGGGCCGATGAGGCTCATCGTTGTCGACGACGACCGCCTAGTGGTCGATTCGCTCAAGATTATCCTGGGCGCCCAGCCGCAGATCGAAGTGGTGGGTACCGGTGCCAACGGCAACGATGCGGTTTCACTCTATGCCGAACACGCACCCGATATCGCGCTGCTCGACATTCAGATGCCGGGGCGCGACGGGCTTTCGGCGGCCCGCGAGATCCTTGAGCGCGACCCTGCGGCGCGCGTGGTATTTCTGACGACATTCTCGGATGACGAGTACATTGTGTCGGCGCTCAAACTGGGTGCCCGCGGCTACCTGATCAAAACCGATGTCGCCGCCATCCCGCCGGCGTTGGCGCAGGTCATGGACGGTAAACGCGTGCTCGAGGGCAAGGCGATCGAGGATGTCGACTTTGATGGGGCGGGCGTCGAGGTGGGCACGACCCGCCGGCCCGCGGCCTTCGTCAGCCTGACCGACCGCGAGTTCGAGGTCGCCGAGCTCATTGCCCGCGGCCTCGATAACAAGGAGATTGCCGCCACCGCCTATATGGGCGAAGGCACCGTGCGAAACCACATCAGCTCAATCCTGGCCAAAATGGGCCTGCGCAACCGCACGCAGATCGCCATCGCCTACCTGCGAGGGTAGTTGCCCGAAGACCGACCGCCCCGGCATAACAAAATGTCTGCTACCGGTTTAATGCCATTTCAAAACTATGCCGGTTTACGGGGCCAAACTCAGGACCCCCATCCATACCCGCGTTTTCTGTAAAATGACGGCTCGTCTACCTGCGGTTTTATTTTCACGAATATCAGCATGGTTGGGGACTCGTGACTCAGCCCCGTAAACCGGCCTAGTTTTGTCCGAGCGGCCACGTCAAGTGTCTCCGCAAGCCGCTTCAAGCCAAAAATGATCCGTTTTCCTCCGTCCCCAAGGGATCAGCCGGAACCGCTCGCCTACGCACAAAAGTGCCGCCACGGAGGAGGGAGATACCTCCGTGGCGGCTCGGGGTGGGGGGGTGGGGCTATGTTCTGGCTCCCCGCCGGCCGCCCGGGGCCTTTTGGCCCCGGGCGCCGCCAGCGTGCCTAGCGTTTACGGATACCCCAGACCAGGGCTCCGACGCCGGCCATGGCGATAACAAACGCCATGAGCAGTGCGGCGGCCTGCTGGTCACCCGTGGTGGGCAGGAAACCCTTGACCGTCTTGACGATGTTCGTCACGGTCTTGGGCGTGCCGGGATCGGGCGTCGGCACGGGCGTCTCGGGCTTCTTGTACGTGTTGTTGAACACGATACCCTCGACGCTCTTATCGCCCTTGGCAAAGGCGACATTCGCCTTGAGGTTGCCCTCGCCGTCGTCGACCACGTTGACGGTCGCGGTAAAGACGGACTTGTCGTAGGTCATACCGGCCTCGTCGCCCTTGACCTCGCTGATGGTGTAGACGTACGTACCGGGCTCGTCGTACTCGAACTTGTCGAAGTTGATCTTGCCGTCGGCATCGTTGGTGACGGTGGACTCGATGTCCTCGCCAACGAGCTTAAAGCTAAACTCGTCCTTCTTGAGCTCGCGTCCCTCGAGCACCTTGATGGCGCCGATGGAAACCTGCGTGGGCATGGCGTGGTACTTGTTGGTAAAGCCAGCCGACTCAGTAGTTCCCTCGAGCTTGTGCGTCGCGGTCAGCGTGCCGTCGCCGTTGTCGGAGACGGTGGTCACGACGGTGTAGGTCGTGCCGTCATAGGTGACGCCCTTGTACAGGCCGAGCGCGTTGGGGCAAGCCTCGCGCAGCGTGTACGTGTGCGTGCCGGGTGCCTCGTAGCGGATCGGGCTCAGCGTAACGTTGCCGTTGGCGTCGTTGGTGCCGGTCGCGACAACCACGCCGTCCTCGAGCAGATCAAACGTGAACTCGCCTGCTGCAAGGTCGCGTCCGGTTAGGCGCTTGACCGTCTTGACCTGATCGGTCACCACAGAATCGGTAGGCGTCACGCTGTAGGTGTTGGTGAACGTGAAGGCAGCACCGTCGTCACCCTCGCGCACGACCTTCAGATGTCCGGCACCGTCGTCAGTCACGGTGTAGGAAACCTTACGCGTGGCGTTGGCGTCGTTAGTCACGCCAGGGGCGCTACCGGACTCGGTCACCGTGTAGGCAAAGGTGTGCGAGCGCGGGGCGGTGGGGGCTGCGGGCTCGGACTCGCCGCCGGACTCGTCGGCATTGGCGTCAGCGTCGGCGTCGGCCTCTTCAGCCTCTGCCTCGTCGGCCTCGACTTCGTCAGCTTCGTCTGCCTCGGCCTTATCGGCCGCATCGTCCGTCACGCCCAAGGCGCGGTTGAGGTCCTCGAGCGTAAAGTGGATATTGCCAAAGTCCACGTTGCCGGCCGCGTCGTTGGTTGCGGTCGTGCGCTCGGGCATCGGGGCGCCCGCCTCATCGGCGGTCACGGTAAAGGTGAACTTACCCGTGATATCGGCCGGGGTCAGGCCCTCGGCAGCCTGGAGCTTCTTGGCGCCGGCGAGCGTGGCGTCAACGGCATCGGCGCCGTAGACGTTCTCGAACACGGGCTCGGTGCCACCGTAGTCAGGCTTCGCCGTCAGAGTGCCGTCGCCGTTGTCGACGACGATGACCTTAAAGCTAAAGCTCGACTTCGCGGCAGTAATACCCTTTGCTGCGAGCGGGGACGTGTACTCAAACGCCGTGTAGTTGATAGTCCACGCAAGCTTGGCATCCGTGTCGGTACGGATGGCGCGTCCGGCGCTCACCAAATCGGCGAGCATCTCAGTCGTGTAATGCAGCGTGCCAAAGCTCACCTGGCCGTTGATGTTGGTCGCCACAGTGCCGTCAATGGCTTCCGTCTCGCCCGCATAGGCGATGCCAAAGTAGAACTCGCCGTTGGCCAGCGGACGACCGGTCAGGGTCTTGGTGGCGACAATCTGCGCAAGCTCGCCGCCCGGGTTATCGGTCGATGCGTGGTAGCTGTTGGCGAACGAGACCAAGGCGCTCTCGACCTTATTCTCGCCGCTCTTGTGGACCGCCACAGGCGTGCCATTGGGTCCGCCAGAAACGGTCGTCGTAGCGGTGAGCGCGCCGGCACCATCGTCGGCGATAGCGATCGTCACGGTGCGCTCGGCGTCATCGTAGGTGTAACCGGGCTTGCCGTCGTTCTTCTCGGCCACGGTGTACGTAAAGGTCTTGCCCGCGTCAGCCTGCGTAAACTTGACCTCATGGCCAGCCAGGATGTCGATCAGACCAACCGTTGCCTCTGCCGTTGCAGGGGACTTGTACACGTTGGCGCCCTCGTGCAGGCCGAGCGCGATGGCCGAAGCCTCGTCGGCAGGCGTCACGGTAAAGGTGAACTGGCCCTCGGTCATGGGACGTCCGGAGAGGGTCTTGCTGAGCTTGAGGCCGCCGGCCGCGGCGTAATCGAGCTCAGTACGGTACGCGTTGGTGAAGCGGCCGCTTTCCTTCTTGGTGACGTTGGCGGTCAGGGTGCCGTCGCCGTTCTCGGTCACGGTCACCTCGGCAGTTGCGACATGCGCGTCATACGTCATACCGGCCGCGCTTCCCGCGTTCTCGCAAATCTCGTACTTGTAGGTTCCGGCAGCCGTGTAGTGGATCTTGCCGAACTTGATGGCGGCGATGCCTTCGTTGTCCGCATCCTGCTTGGTCACGGTTACGGTTGCCGGGTCGGGCAGTGGGGTGCCCTCGGGGGCCGTGATGGTAAAGCTGAACTTGTCTGCATCCGTCCAGTCGCGACCGTCGATGGCCTTGCTCAGGTCAAAGTCGAGCTCTTCGTCGAGCGGGGTCACGCTGTAGGTGTTCTTGAACTCGACGGGCTCGGTGCCCTTCAGAACATGCTCGGCCTTGAGGGTGCCGTCGCCGTTGTCGGTGATGGTGGTCTCAACGGTGTACTTGGCGTCGCTGTAAGTGACGCCCTTGCTGGTGGTTCCGCCGTTGACCTCGCACAGTGTGTAGGTGTGCTTGCCGGGCTTGTCGTACTTCACGGCGTTCATCGTGATCTTGCCTTCGGCATTGTTGGTGCCGGTGGCGACGACCTTGGCGTCCTCGCCCTCGCCCTCGACGAGCTCGAATCTAAACTCGCCAGCCTTGAGGTCGCGTCCGGTCAGGACCTTGGTCGCGGTGATCTGGTCGGTGACGCTGGAGTCCTTGGGCGTCACGTTGTAGGCGTTCTTGAACTCGGCGGGCTCGGTGCCCTTCAGAACATGCTCGGCCTTGAGGGTGCCGTCGCCGTTGTCGGTGATGGTAGTCACGATGGTGTAGGTCTTGCCGTCGCAGGTGATGCCATTGGCGGTGGTTCCACCGTTGGCTTCGCGCAGCGTATAGGTGTGCTCGCCGGCCTCTGTGTACTCGATGGGGCTCATCGTGATCTTGCCGTCGGCATTGTTGGTGCCGGTGGCGACGACCTTGGCGCCCTCGCCCTCGCCCTCGACGAGCTCGAAGGCGAACTCGCCTTCCTTGAGATCGCGCCCGGTCAGGACCTTGGTCGCCTTGATCCGGTCGGTGACGCTGGAGCTCTCGGAGGTCACGCTGTAGGAGTTCTTGAACTCAATCTTCTCAACATCCTCGGCGCCCTTCAGCTTATGCGTGGCCACAAGCTGGCCCTTGCCATTGTCGGCGATGGTCGTCACGACGGTATAGACGGTTTTGTCGTAGGTGATGCCGCCGGCATTGCCCTTAACCTCGCGCAGCGTATAGATGTGCTGACCAATCTTGGTGTACTTGATAGCGCTGAACGTAACCTTGCCGCCAGCGTCATTCTTAACGGTCTCGACAACCGTCGCGTCCTCGCCCTCGCCCTCGACGAGCTCAAAGGAGAACTCATTGGCCTGGAGCTTATGGCCGGTCAGGACCTTGGTGACTGTAATCTGATCGGTGACGCTCGACTCGGCGGGATTGGCGGTGTAGGTGTTCTTGAACTCGGCCTCGCCCGAGGTCTTCTTCACGGAAGCCTCGAGCTCGCCCCTTGCGTTGGGCTTCACCGTCACGGTGAACTCCGCAACGTTCTTGCTGTAGGCGATGCCATGGACCGTGGTTCCGGCATGCTTCTCGCTAACCTTGTAGACATACGTGCCCGGCTTGTCATAGGCAATCTCGCCAAAGCTAATGTCCGCATGGCCCTTGGTCGCAACCGCAGTCGTGGATTTGGGCATCGGGGCGTTGTCCTCGGACGTCAGGTCAAACTCAAACTTGTCCTCGTCCGTCCAATCGCGGCCCTCGAGCACCTTGGTCAGGCCAAAGCTGGCCTTGGTATCCACCGTTGTTGGCGTCATATCAAGCGCAAAGCTAATCTTGCCGTTGTTGCCCAGATAAACATTGACCTTCGTCGCGCCGGAAACAACCTTCGTGTTGTTCCACTGGGGATTGATTACGTCGTGTGCAGTGTCCGTCGGGTTTCCGCCCACACGCTCCTTGGTGGTGTGGAGCTGATTGATAAAGGCGAGGCGCGCGGTGCCAGCCTTAATCGACCAGTGATCGTCATCCTTTACCAAAGCGCCTTCAAAGCTTTCGAGCTCGCTTCCCTTAACCGGGATCGAAACGGAATCATCGTACGGCGCGCCCGACGAGTTCTGCGCCATAAACTCATCTTTGTACCAATAGGTCTTAGAGCCCGAAGGCTTTTCCGTTGCAAGCTTGGTGCAAGCTGCGTCCGTATAGACGGGCGTTAGCTTTTGGAAGTAGTAGTAGCTGTTCGTATCAGCAGGCTCAAAGCTCGCGACCGTATCGCCCGCATCGTCGCCGGTCCACTTGTTGGCGTAGAAGCTAACGGTATTGGAATCGGCGTCCTTGTGCTCGTTGATGTAATCCTGCAGTCCCGGTACGTTATTGGGAGTAAACAGGTTTTTGCGTGCAACAGCCTTTACGCTCGATGCATATGCAACGCGGATGGGCGAGATGGCATCCGTGGAGTCAACCACAAACGTGCCCGCCGACTCGTCAACGGTAAAACGGCGCAGCGGAATGAGCGATGCGGGGACCTTGACCGTCACGATGTCACCGCGCTGAGGGTTTTTCTCGTCCGCACGGTCGACCGTGATCACCAGGTGAGCGAGCTCGCCATCAAACGTATAGATATCGATATTGCCATCGGTCGACTTGTGGGCGGCGCCATAGGTCTTGCCGTTGTACTCGGCACCGGTAAACCCGTCGACCTGCATGAAGGCGCCCAGCTCGTCCTCGAATGTGACGTAACCGGAGCCGTTGGGATTGTTGCCCTCGACCTTGGTCGGGAAACCCTTGCCCGACGTAATGGCACTCGAGATGTCCTTAAAGACCTGATCAAGCTCGGCGGCGTTGGTTGCCGACTTGTAGTAGCTGGCACCGGCAACGGGGTTGCCAAAATTGACATTCCACTTCTTAGTTCCAAGAAAGCCATAGCTTACGGACGATGTGGCCTCCGGATAGTTACTCGACACGGCATGCATGAACTTATTCTTATTGCTCGTGTCGTTGCTTGTTGGATCGTCGTCCGGTTTCGCACCGTTGAAGATACCGATGGTATAAATGGTCGCCCCACCGCTCTTTATGGTCTTGGCGGTATTGATGGCGTCCTTAGCAACCTCAGCCTCAAAACCATTAGAACTCGTAGGAGAGCCGTCCGTAAAGAATACGACGATCTTCTGGGCGTCTTCACGACCAGAAGTGATGCCCTTGGCCAGGTCCATGCCAATGTCGGCACGCGTGGCACCGGCGGGCTCGATGGATTTAATCGTGCTCCTGAGACTCTCTGCGCCCCCATCCTTACAGGCCGTGAGCTCCAACATGGTCTGCGAGTAGTTATAGCCGTCACTATCGGTATCATTACCGACCTTATCGCTCCTCTTACCCGCAAACTTTACGATGGCAACCTGGTGCTGCTTGTTCGCATCCTCAATATTCTTGTTTTGCTCGGCAATAGTGCCAATAAAGTGGCTGGCAGCACTCTTGAGTGCATCGATGCGCTTAGGGGACCCTTTACCGCCCATGGACTCATCCATCGAGCCAGAGGCATCGAGCACGAGAACGATATCGAGCGGCTTAGTGACCAGCGACGTTGTATCGGATGTCGAAGACATCGCCGAAAGCGTGGTCAAAAAGTCCGATTTCCCGTCATCGATTGCCTTGACCGTCTTGTCGGTCCAGATTCGGCCGACGTTTTGAGTTGTCACTTTCTTGCCTTCATAGCCACCGGCCCAGAACTTCCAGTAGTTGCTGGTGTCAGGGTCGACGACCTTTCCGGTCATTGTCGGTCCGTCCATTCCGGTGCTGGACCTGGCGTTGGCCTCGGGCAGCATGGCAAATGCTGCAGCCGGCAACACCAACACTACGGCCAGTATCACCGCCAAGAGACCCCTCGTGTACCTACTCATCGCGTCTCCCTTCTCGCGGTCTCAAACCTTGCATCAGCCTAAAGTTACGGAATGAGACACAATTTGAGCAGGTGACACACGTTCCAGATTCGGTTTTGAACGTGAGACAAATGTCTCACCAAAGTTAAGACACGAGGGTTTTCGCAGGAAAACAGGTGCGACTCAAGATCGACGGCCAAAATCGCCCGTTTTCTTCCACCCCCGAGGGAGTGACCGATGGCGCTCGCCACGAAATTGGCCCATCTACTACGTTTGACTCGATACCCCCGACCATACCCGCTTTTCATGCAAAATCGCAGGCGTTCTACCTGCGGTTTTGTTTTTGCGGTTTTCAGTACGGTCGGAGGTTCGCTATCCAGCCCCGTAAACCGGCATAGTTTTGTTAACGGCAGCCTAACCGTGCGTTTAAGCGCGGGGCCGCTGGGGCATTTTTGCCCCACCGGCCCCTATTCCAGCACTATTCCGGCTTGGTTTCTACCGTGGGAGTCTTGTCCGCCGCGACTGGAGTGCGCGCGGTGTCCATAGTCAGGCAGTGCTTGGGGCAGCTCTCGATGCACTCGCCACACACCACGCAAGCGTACGGATCGATCGACCAGGTACCACCCTTACGATCGACTGTGAGCGCGCCCGCCGGGCAGCGACGCGCGCACATACCGCAGCAGATGCACACGTCCATATCGTTGACGATATGCCCGCGGAGGCGCTCGGGCGCCGTCAGCTCCTCCTGCGGATAGCACACCGTGACCGGCTGCTTGACCATAGAGCCCAAGGCCGTCTTGGCAAATGTCATCAAACTCATGCCGCGCCTACCTTTCCGTGCAACTAATACAGGGGTCGATGGTCAGGATAATCATGGGCACGTTGGCAATGAGCACGCCCTGCAGTGCATGCGTCAGGCCCGCCAGGTTTTGCGACGTCGGCGTGCGCACACGGAAACGGTCCAAATTCTTGGTGCCGTTACCGCGCACATAGTAGTACGCCTCGCCGCGCGGCTGCTCAATCACAACCTCGCCGCGCGCGCCATCGGCTGGCGTAAGCTTGGTACGCCCGCCGATGCCGTCGTGCGGAATCTTGCCCACAAGCTCCTTAATGATGTCTATGGCCTGCGTGACCTCGGCGCAACGCACCTGGCAGCGGGCATAGCAATCGCCATCGGTAGCAACGATGGGCTCAAACGCAGCCAGGTCCGCATAGGCACCGTCGCCAAACATGCGCACGTCGTAATCCACGCCCGAGGCGCGCCCAAACGGACCGACCATCGAAAGCTCCAGCGCGTCTTTCTTGCTGATCACGCCCACGCCATGCAGGCGCTCGCCGCAGCTGCCGTCGTCCAAAAAGGTATGCACCAGGGCCTCGTAGTCGAGGCGCATGGCATCGAGCGTCTGGACAATGCCCGCCAGCTCGGAGTCCTCAATGTCATGCTTAAGGCCGCCGATCTCGTTAATCGACAGAATCACGCGACCGCCGCACGTGCTCTCAAAAATCTTGAGAATCTGCTCGCGCAGCGTCCACGAACGATAGAACAGCGCCTCAAAGCCAAAGGCATCGGCGAGCAGGCCCAGCCACAGCAGGTGCGAGTGAATGCGCGAAAGCTCATGCAAAATGGTACGGATATACCGCACGCGGCCAGGCACCTCGATATCGAGCATGCGCTCGCAGGCGCTGGCATAGCCGCAGCTGTGACCCACGGCGCAAATACCGCAGATGCGCTCGGCGATGTAGCCAAACTGGTGCATGTCACGCTTTTCAGTGAGCTTCTCGAGTCCGCGGTGCACAAAGCCGATCTGCGGAATTGCCTCGATAACGCGGTCGTCCTCGAGCACCAGGTCCAGGTGAAGCGGCTCGGGCAGCACCGGGTGCTGCGGGCCAAACGGAATAACGGAGCGATGTGCCATGGACCTTACGCCTCCTTTTTCTGCTTATCGCGGGCGGCTTTGGCGGCAAGCGCCGCGCGAACCTTGGCCGCCTTCTCGGGATCCATGGCGGCGAGCTTTGCCTCCATCTCGGCAGCCTTGAGCGCGGCCTTGGCGGCAGCCTCGTCATGCTGAGCATCGGAGCCGGCAGCCGCAGTGGGCTTGGCGGCAGCGTCCGCAGCATCGTCGGCGCTCGCAGCTCCCTCCCCTGCAGCAGCCGCAGCAGCGGCGGCCTTCTCGGCAGCGGCCTTGCGCGCCTTGGCCTCGGCAGCGGCACGGACCTTCATGGCCTTCTCGCGCGCAGCCTTCACCTCGGGCGTGATGACGCTCATGGGCTCGGCAGTCGAGACCTGGTAGAAAAAGCCCTTAAAGTCAATCTGCATGTCGGTAATGGCAAGCCCAAACAGGTCGTGTGCCTCATTTTCAAACGGGAACACCGCAGGGTAGTACGAGCTGATGGATGGAATCTCCTGGTACTGGTCGATGCCCTCGACTACCAGGTTCTCAATCGCATAACTGCCGTCCTGCGCGATCTGCTCCTGGGCAGCACGAACGTTGATGAACGTATAGACCAAGCGATACGTGCCGTCGTCCACATTGCGCTCGGCGTGCATCTGTACAAAGCGGGCACCGGCACCCTTGAGCGCCTGGACATGCGACAGCAGCGCATCGAGCTCGACGGTGGTATAGATTGCCTTTTGCATTACTCGGCCCCCTTTGCAGCGGCGGACGCGGCGGATGTCCCAGCAGATGCGTCGCCAGCGGCGGGCGCGTCGCCGGCCTCAGCCGGGGCCACAAATCCGTCCTCGCCCAGCTCAACACCACCATCCCAGGTAGCGGCCCCGCCCACGGTAAGCGGGTCGCCGCCGGCGCGCATCACGGCCTCCTTCTGGTCCAGGATGCCGCACGCCTCCACAATGGCGTCGATAACCGTCTCGGGGCGAATGGCGCATCCGGGCGCGTACACGTCCACGGGAATTGCGCGATCCACGCCACCGATCACGTTGTACGCATCGCGGAACACGCCGCCCGAGCACGCGCAGATGCCGCACGCCACCACGCACTTGGGCTCGAGCATCTGGTTGTAGATCTGGCGCACGACGGGCAAGTTCTGGGCGTTGACCGACCCCGTCACCAAAAAGATGTCCGCATGTTTGGGGTTGCCGGTGTTGACCACGCCAAAGCGCTCCGCATCGAACAGCGGCATGAGCGAGGCCAGCACCTCGATATCGCATCCGTTGCAGCTCGAGCCGTCGTAATGAATAACCCACGGCGAGCGCGACATTTTATGATCCATGGATGCCGCCTCCTAAATAAACACGTCGACGAGGATGGGCATAAGGTTGAGCAGGCCAAACACCAGCGCCACGCCCCAGCCGAGCTTAAAGCAGCTGCGCCAGGTGCTGCGCGCGAAGGTATTGTCAATCAGCACCTCGACAAAATACGTCATGACCATAACGACCAGGGCGACCAACCAGCTCACCGGGTTGTCCCAAACAAAGAACATGCCCACCCACATCAAAAACAGCACGGTCTCGCACCAGTGCATAAGGGTCATCTTGGCCAGCGTGCCGCCGCTCATCTCGGTGGCGACGCCCTGGACGATCTCCTGATGCGCGTGATGCGAGTACGAAAGATCGAACGGTGACTTGCGCAGCTTGATGGTAAGCACCGCGAGCAGTGCGAGGAAGATGGGCGCGCTGTACACGATGATGGGGGCCGACTGCCCCGTCACGGCGATGGAATCGAAGCTATCGGTGGCAAGGTACAGGCCCACACTCATCAGCAAAACGGCGGGCTCGTAACTCATGACCTGCAGCAGCTCGCGGTCGGCGCCGACCTGGGCAAACGGGCTTTGCGTCGAGGCGGACGCCAGCACCACAAAGATCGCAGCGAGGGTAACCATAAAGGCGCATAACAGTGTGTTGGAACCCGACACAAAGATGCCGCCGCCCACCACGGTAAAGACGAGCGCGCACGCCATGTAGGTATCGTCCACGGTGTTTACGCTGGCAGGGGCTTTGCGCAGGAGCTTGGCTACATCGTAGAACGGTTGCAGCAGACGCGGTCCCACGCGGCCCTGCATGCGGGCGGACAGCTTGCGGTCGATGCCGTCGATCAGGCCACCAACCAAAGGCGCCAGCAGGGCAAACGCCACGGTGCCTATAAAGATGCCTACGACACCCGAGCCTTCGAAATACTTGCCGCGCAGCACCGAGGGCTCGCCCATGGCGAGCGTATCGGGACCAATCCATGTGCAGCATAGCAGCGCGAACAGAATGATGCTACAGCACACGATGCTGCCCGCGGGGCCAATACGCTTCTCGCCAAAGGCGTCCTCCAGGTACCAATTGCGCTTTTCGGCCTTCACCTCGTGTCCCATCGAGCCGCGGAAATGACGGTAATTGTCGGTTCCCACGCCCGAAAGATATACGTTTACGTGCGGTTTGTTGCTCACGCGGAATGAAGTCAGCAGCACCACGGCGATAAAAGCCACGATAACCACCATTAGATACATGGCATCCTTGCCAATAACATACGGCACGCGGCCAAACACCATGGCCAAGTAAGGCGACACCAGACCGCTCGAGATAATCGGGAACGCTACACAGCACAGAATCAGCAGCGCGGCGATAGTGTTGAGCGCTATCCATTCGGTCTTATGGACATTGCCCTCCACGTTTTCGGCCGTAGAATCCACGCCCGAGAGCTTGGCGAGCCACTTGCCCCAGAAGAAGAACGTCGCGGCCGAGCCAAAGGCCAGCACCATGATCATGAGCACATTACCGGTCTGCGCAAACGCCACCAGGGCGCCCCACTTAGACACGAGCATGCCAAACGGCGCCACGAACATGCCCATGATACCCAGCATCATCAGGCGCGTCAGGTGCGGCATGCGGCTGAACATGCCGTCCATGTCCTCGATATTGCGGCTGCCGATATGATGCTCGGCCGTGCCCACGCACAGGAACAGCAGCGACTTTGCCACCGTATGGAACAAGATTAAGAAGATGGCGGCCCACACGGCCTCGGGCGCGCCGACACCCAGGCAGGCACTGATGAGGCCCAGGTTGGAAATGGTGGAGTACGCGAGCACACGCTTGGCATTGCTCTGCGAGATGGCCATGAGGGCGGCGAGCAAAAACGTGATGGCGCCCACGCTCGTGACCATAAAGCCGGTCACGGGATAGGTGGCGTACAGCGGGCTCAGCTTGACCATCAAAAACACGCCGGCCTTGACCATGGTGGACGAGTGCAGCAGGGCGCTCGTGGGCGTGGGGGCGACCATGGCGCCGAGCAGCCAGGTGTGGAACGGCATCTGTGCGGCCTTGGTAAGCGCGGCGATCGACAGCAAGACGACCGGCAGCACCAGCAGCGCGGATTGCGCGGTTCCGGCGCCGGAAAGCTCAATCATGCCCGAGATGGTCGGCGGCACGCCGTTGACGTGCAGGAACATAAGGCCCGCCAAAAACGCGATGCCGCCCAGCATGTTGAGGATGATCTGGGTAAAGGCGTTTTTGATGGCCTCGGGCGTGCGCGTATAGCCAATCATAAGAAACGAGCACACGGTGGTGATTTCCCAGCCGCAGAACAGCCACTCCAGGTTGTCGCTCGTCACGATGACGAACATGGCCGAAAGGAACAGGAACATAAGCGCCAGGAACTGCGGGCGTCGGTCGGGCGCGGTCTGCCCACGCAGCGCGGCCTCGTGCTCATCGTGCGCCTGGAAGTCCTTCATGTAGCCCAGGGCATACACGCAGATCAGGCTGCCGACAATGCCGACGGCGAGCACCATGATCACGCTCATATAGTCCAGGTAGAGCGGCGTGGCGGTGACGACCTCGGCCGTGGGCAGCGTCATGGCAGCGAAGGCAACCGAACCCACCAGCTGCACCACGCCGAGCACACCGGTAAGCGCGTTCCTATATTTGAACGCGTTGTACAGGATGACGGCGCACAGAATTACGTCGACGACGGAGCTGATGATCGAGAGCACATGCGAGGTGCCGGGGGCAACCTCAAAGCCCTGCGGACCCGTGCCAAAAAATAAGACGGCGACTACAACGGTCACCGCCATAATAATGCCGGAGCCTACAAGCCCTACCGCATCGCGGGCTCGGTCACTGCGCGCGAGCAGCATGCCCATCGCCGGTACCAGCGGAAACAGGGTAAGGAAATACAGTAGCGTCATACCATCACTCCCCCATGCAAAAACGCTGCAATTGCTTAACGTTATAGCTCAAATTGGGAGTTCAGGCGGCAGGTTTTCGGTCAACTGGGAAGTTTTAGGCGTATGGGGTAAGGGCATGTCCGCTTTGGAGTAGAGAGGCAACGCTCCCCCTCTCGTAGCGGCGGGCGCACGGGCCACTGCGCGCGGTTTATTGACCACTTTGAAGGATGTCCCGATAGACTCGCGGCGGTCCAAAAAGTTGGCGCGGCAAGAAAAATGCGCCCCTGCGGACGCACCATCCCGTTCGCTATTCCGCCTTTTTAACGCGCGGTTTACGACCCCGCGGCTTATCGACCAAGGCGGCCTCGCCACCGTCGCGATACTGTCGGCACCAAGCTTTAACCGAAGACTCGCTGGGGATCTTGTGCTTGACCATGACCTCACGCACCGTCAGACCGTGTTCCAAGCGGTCCTTAACCACGGCAAGCTTAACGTCAAACGAATATGTGTGGTGATGAGAGCCCGCATTGAGAACGGCGTCGGCGCCGCCCACGGCATACGCACGGGCCCACTGACGGGCTGTGGCCTGGGGGATGCCAAGCTCTGCGGCGAGCGCGCGATGGCCGACCCCTTCTTGGAGGATCTCGACAGCGCGCTGCCTAATCTCGGGCGCATGCGTGCGAGTCCTTGTTGTTTCTGACATACCTGCCACTTCTACTTCTTAGCCTTAAACGTTAAATTGCTTTCTTACGTGCAAGTTAGATAGTAGCATTTTACTGTTTGCTCAAAGCAGTTAATTAAAATAGACGCGGCGCTATCTGGGAATTTGACACCGATTTACGACATTTCTTTATTGATTATTTACGCTGGTAACTAGCTCGCAGCTAATCGTCATTCGCTTGCCAGCAAAATTGGCATCTCTTTATATCCTTTGGAATAGAGGGTATGATTATTAACCCCTCCTCCAATAATTTTGAGCAGCCTGCAAGGCAGTAGACGCCTCACTCCCCATGATTAGCGCGCATTGCCGTCCACCGGGGCAAAACAAAAAGTGCGGGACCTGCTGCGCTTGCAGGCCCCGCCCCGATTGACACCCGATGGGACGCGGCCGGGCGAGACAGATCCGTGCTACCGCCCCGCCTGGCCGCGATGTTCAACTACAGCTCGTTGGCCGCGTGATATGCCGTGCGAATGGCGTTCGCAATGTCGGCGGTGCGCTCGCCCGAGCAGTCGCCCACACAGGTCACGGGCACCGTAACGCCATCCAAGTCAAACGCGTTGGCCTTGGAACCGACGGCCATCACCACGTAATCGCAGGCGATCTTCACCGGCTCCTCGGCGCCGTCATCGGCAGTGCGAATGGCCTCCACGCCCTCGTCGGTAATGGCGGTCAGACGGGTCTTAACATGCTGCTCCACGTTGTGCTCTGCAAAGTCGCTCATAATCAGCGGCAGAATGGTCTCGGACTCGCCCGCGGCAATCTTGTCGAGCATCTCCACGATCGCCACTTCGCAGCCGTGCTGCAGCAGGTACTCGGCAGTCTCGGTGCCCACCAGGCCACCGCCAATGACGGCGACGCGGCCCGTAAGCTCCACCTTGCCGGCCAGCACGTCCCAGCTCGAGACGACCTTCTTAGAATCGGCACCCGGAACAGGAATGACCACGTCGCGCGCGCCCACAGCCACAATCGCGGCGTCGGCGGCGTTGAGGTCCTCAGTGGTAGCGGCATGGTTGAGCTCAACCTTCACGCCCAGGCCGGGCAGAATCTTCTCGTAATACTCGACCGAGCGCATGATCTCGTCCTTGCGCGGAGGCGCGGCCGCCAGCACAATCTGGCCGCCCAGATGATCGCTCGCCTCGTAGACGGTCACGTCGTAGCCGCGCTTGGCCGCCACGCGCGCGGCCTCCAGACCGGCAATACCGCCGCCTACAACGGCGATCTTCTTGTCGCCCTCGCCCGGCTTAATGGCGATGGTAGCCTCGTCGCCGTTCTCGGCATTGAGCACACACGAGATGTACTTGCGGTTTTGAATCGCATCGACGCAGCCCTTGTTGCAGTTGAGGCACTCGCGGATGGGCTCGCCCGTGGCGGCCTTCAGCGCAATGTCGGGGTCGCACATGAGCGAGCGGCCATAGGCGATGATATCGGCCGCGCCGTCTTCCAGGATCTTCTCGCCAGCCTCGACCGAGACAACACGGCCCACAGTTGCCACCGGCACGGAGACCAGGGCCTTGACGCGCTCGGCCACGGGCAGCGTCCAGTTGTAGGGCATGGCGCCCATGGACGGAATGGTGTCGCCCATATTGCCGGTGTGGTTGGCTTGTGCAACCTGGATCATATCGATGCCCGCGCCCTCGAGCAGCTTGGCAAACTCGCAGGCCTCATCGGGCTGCAGGCCGCCCTTGCCACGCGGCGTGCCGTCGGGGTTCTCCATGATCACGGGGAGCTTATACTCCACCATCAGCTGCGGCGCGGCTTCCTTGATGGCAGCGACGACCTCCAGCGCGTAGCGAACGCGGTTCTCAAACGAGCCACCGTACTCGTCGGTTCGCTTGTTGAGGATCGCGGAGCACAGCGAACCCACCAGGCGGTCGCCGTGGACCTCGATGGCGTCGATGCCGGCCTGCTGCGCGCGAGCGGCCGAGGCAGCGATGGCCTCCTTGATCTGGGTGAGCTGCTCTACACTCGCCTCGTTCACAAAGTGCTGCATGTCGTGGTGCAGCTTGGCGTATGCCTGCTTGCGGATCTCGTTGGACTCGGCCATCTTGGCGGCAAAGGTCTCCTCGTCGCCGGCGGCCTTGGCCTCCTGCGCGGCTTTGGCTGCAGCCATGGAGCCCATGACCATGCGGCCGACACCGGGCACGTCGTACTCGGGGTGGAACAGCTGCAGCGCGACCTTGGCACCGTGCTTGTGGACGGCGTCGGCCAGCGCCTTAAACGTGGGGATCTGGGCGTCGGTCGCCAGCTTGGGCGTGGGGCTTGCGGTCGTGACGGGAGCGACGTCGCCGATGACGATATAGCCCACGCCGCCA
This sequence comes from Collinsella sp. LCP19S3_B6, assembly GCF_052121815.1. Lineage (NCBI taxonomy): Bacteria > Bacillati > Actinomycetota > Coriobacteriia > Coriobacteriales > Coriobacteriaceae > Collinsella > Collinsella sp. LCP19S3_B6. The sequence continues at coordinate 119,301 of NZ_JBQKDN010000001.1, read as the reverse complement.
CGGGCCAGGCGCTCGTAAAAAGCCAGGCTGCGCTCGCCGATGGAACCGTCGCGCTCCTCATAGCCGGTGGTCAGCGGCGGGAACATAATGCGGTTCTTGAGCTCAAGGGGGCCAACCGTAATGGGCTGGAGCAGCTTGGACGCAGGTGCGGTCATGAACATTCCTCTCTTGTAGACGCGGCGGCGATGGTGCCGCGTAGTTGTTTAGAGGATATGGCATGGGGGTACAGCGGCACAACGAAAATCGGCGGATAGCAGGCAGCGGCAGGCGGATGGGGCGGGGCGGCCCGTCGGTTTGTCTCAATCTGTAACACCTACCCAGCAAAACCGGGTCTTACTGTTACAGATCGAGATGTTCCTCTCGACCCATCCTCAACAATCTAAATCTGTAACAGCTAGACCCACTTTTGACCCCTACCTGTTACAGATCAAGACAAACGTAAGCGTTCCGTCGGAAAATCTCGATCTGTAACACCTACAGGCCAAAAACGACCCCAGATGTTACAGATCGAGACGAACAAACTCGGTCCGACCAAACATCTCAATCTGTAACATCTAGACCGACTTTTGGCCTCCACCTGTTACAGATCGAGACAAACGGCAACTGTCCGTCCGAATATCTCAATCTGTAACAACAACTCGGCAAAATCCGTCCCTCGTGTTACAGATCGAGACAAACGGAGCCCCGCTCGCCGGAAATCTCAATCTGTAACATCTACAGACCAAAATCGGACCCACCTGTTACAGATTGAGACGGCCCCAACAACACCGTCCCCGTTCGAGGAAACGACCGACACACTCACCTTTTTAAGCAACCTAATACTGCGCAGCCTGCGATAATAATTTGGTCACGCGTCGACTACGGCGAAGACGCGGCAGAGGGGACACCCATGCAACCGAGTACCACCGATAGGTCCACCGCAAAGCAAGCGCTGCTCGAGGCGCTCTTGAGCGACGCGGGGCTCAAGAGCCTCACGCAAACAGCCTCTACCGTTATGGGCAACCCGGTGCTCGTCGTCGATCCCGTCTACCGCTATGCCGCCCGCGGTGGCTTTGAGCTCGACGATGCCGACGACCCCCCCTGCAGCCATCACCCGCGCCGAGCTCTCCGAAGGCGATATGCTGCAGGACGAAGCCGTGCGCTACATCATCGAACGCGATCTAGACGAGAAGATTGCCCGCTCGACAGGCCCGCTCACACGCTATAACGACATGTTCTGCCTCAACACCATGACCGGTGCGATCAAGGTTCACGGCACGTGTCTGGGCCGGGCGATGATGATCGAGCGCAATCTCATGCGAATCCTCCTTTATAGGGCTCTCGGACGAGCCCGGGTTTCATGCGAATTGCATGCGTATCGACAGCCATACTTTCGCTCGAGAACAGGCTCAAAACCATGTGCAGGCGCACCGATGTTTGCCCATAGCGACCATGGGCTTTGTGCGGATGAACCATGCGTTTGGGCAACGCTTTCGAGCGCATGGTCCTGGCGCCATACGCACAAAGGGGGGCGGTGTGCCTTATGGCACACCGCCCCTGATAATCGAGTTTTCTTATGTTTAGTCCTATAAACAGTCCAATATCTTTAGGCAAGATCACCCCGACGACGCTCATCCCACTTGGAAGGCCAGACTCCACCCGCCCGCTCGATGGGATGAGTCCGCGCATCACCTGGACTCTCTACGCCTCCAATGGATCGGTAGCCTCTTACGAACACTTTCAAAAGTATGGCAAGAGAAAGAAAAATCCGTAGATTATGCATCTTTAGACTCGTGAAAAAGCGCATCGTGCCCGTCAGCGGCGACGCACCGGCCTTCGGGACGCCTGAAGGCTACTGAGCACGGCGGCGATATTCATAGCGAATGATACGGACGCTGCAACTGGTATTATATGACGTACTATTGAAAGGATGCTGAAGAGGTTGCGGGAAAAGGCTTGCTTACTAGAAGCAGAGCAAGGAGATCCAGAAGACGGATTGCGGACAAATGAAATGAATTAAATAGGGCACTGCGCGCTATAAGAGGAAAAAGGTGGTGGGTCCTGGTGCTGGTACTGTCTGCTGTTTTAAGTTTATTAATAAAATCTGGCTGTGTAATCTGTGCAGCCCTTTATTTAATCCTCTATATCGGAGGTCAAAAGAAGGAATATCTGTATATCGCTCTGTTTATGCTCAGCCAGTACTTGATTGAGCTAATAGTTCGAGGATACGAAATCAGTTCGCCCCTTTATTATTACTTTCATAATTTTTTTTCGGTGCCCGTAGTAATCAAGTCGCTATTATATTTCGCCTGCGCCTTTCTCATATGTCATTTATTCAAGGGGGCTGTTGGAGGGTCAAAAACGTGGATATTGACATTGGTGGAAGCGCCATTGTTCATCTGGCTCATTATGTTCCCTTTGTTAAAGGTGCGTACAGGATTCTTGTATATTTGTTATTTGTTGCCATTCCAACTTCTGGTTATCGTACTGGCCTTTATCGGTAGCAGGTCCTTTGGCAAAACAGCGCATAAGAGCATGTTTTTAAGGTTAGATATGTTCTTGCGACTGGTTGGAATCCTGGGATTAATGACTGTCTTTGAGGATGTTCTTACGGGGTTACATTATGGGCTAAATAATGATGTTGCAAGCCTAGTAACTAGCGGCGCGATTCGAAGCCGCAATTTTGGCGAAAGCGTCTCCCAGATAGTTGTTGCCGCATATCTTATTGTTGTTGCGGCGCGTTTTTTTGTTGACAAGATCACAGTGAAACCGATTAGCTATGAAGCCTTGACAGGAGAGCTTTCGGAAGAAATCATAGACGCCTATGCGACATCTATTGGCCTTAGTCTCAGAGAACGAGAGATTCTGGGATTCTTGCTCAAGGAGAAAAGCACACAGGAGATATCCGAACTGTTGTTTATTTCGACTGGCACCGTCAAATCTCATACACATAACATTTACCAGAAGGCCGATGTTAGCAACAGGATGCAGTTGCTGCAGAAAATCAGATGTTCATAACGTTGATTACGTTGGGCTAATCAATATGAATCCCACTTCCTTTTGTTTATACAGCTTAGCGCTTTATGAACCCTGGTTCATAAAGCGCTAAACCAGGGTATAGGCTAAGATTGAACATATTTATCGAGACCAGTTCATGTGAAAGCGGATCGGAAAATTACATAATTTTGTCATTAGGTTGTCGGCAACGAGGGGTCTTTGCTTTAGCCATCAAGTTATCGGCAACACGGAACCTCTGAAAGAGAAGGTGACAAGATTATGAGAAGAAAGATAGCCTGCGTATTGTGTTGCGCCAGCTTATGTTTAAGCATGGTGGCAGGCCCAGGATGCTCTGCAAACAATACGCAAGGTGGGTCATCAGACGGCACGCTGGCAAATGCCGGATCAACTTCTGAAAACGAAGAGTTTGACGGGAAGTTCGATGCAACCGTCAACGCAGGAAATGCGCAAGAAGTTGTGTATGTAAATGGCTCCTGGTTTGACATGGGAAAGCAGTATGGCTTACAGCAAAAGGATCAGTTAGAAAGTAACTGGACAGCTGTAATGGCTTCAATTTATGCAGAGGCAGACGATGCCGCATATAACGAAGCTATGGGTAAGATTCTGAAACATTATGAAGAGGATGATCCATCTGTATTTAATTTCTTGTCGGGAGTAGCTGAGGGGGCAGGAGTCTCAAAGGAAGATGCAGTAGTTGCAGTTATGGGCTCATCTGTTCTTAACTATGACCTCATGATGCATTTTGATCCAGAGAGCTCAAATGATCCAGAGCGTTCAAAAACATGTATGAATGTATCTGCTTGGGGAAGTATGACTCAGGATGGTCATCATCTTGGAGCCGCTAATCTTGATGCAGTCAGCACAACACCCGCCGCAATGTTCTCGAGCATGGTTTCTTATCCGAAACATGGCAATGCAGTCATTGCATCAGGTGGATTGCAGGGAAATGCGTTCATGAACTCTAAGGGCCTTATTATTACCTATGCCGGAGGACCTACGGCATCGCCAAGCGATGATGCTAAGACAATCGATAGGGAAGGCACCTTCCTCGATACTTTGTTTGCTTATTGGTACACAGCCACAAAGTGCGATACGGCAGACGAAGCAGTCAAAATGCTTACGAAAACTGAGTGGATTCACACGGGTAACATCAACGTTTCCGACAACAAGGGAAATGCGTATCTCATCGAGCAAAAAGATAATGCATATGTAGTGCGCAAAGCCGGTGACTACGGTGAGACGGACTATCTAATTGCAGCGAATCATTTCAAGGATGAGCTCTGGATGAATGATTCATATGAGGCATATCCGGATAGCGTGCCAAGAGCCAATACTCTAGAAAAGGTTATGCAAGACGAGAGCGGCAGCGTTACCCCACTCACGCTCGCGAACGGACTCGGAAGCATTCGTTACTATGACGAGGGCAAATGGAGTGAGGAAAATTGGGACTTCGGTGGTTTCTATCAGTTCCACTCTCCAGAAGGCGATGACATAGAATTCAAGACAATTTTCAGGACAATTTTTGATGCAACTGATCAGGAAATGTATGTCTTGAGAGGTCATGACGAGAAATTCCGTTCAGACGTTCCCTATGGTACAGCTAATTACTACAGGCTTACTCTCGGAAAGAACATGCAGGCCACTAATAAGAGCGCAGAAATCGACGCGCGTATTGCGGTAAGAAATGCAGGAGCTGAATTGTATAAGAAGGGCTCAGTGGATGACGAGTCCATGGAGTATTACAATAAGGCTGCTGAGGCGGTGCACACGGGATGCAATTACACCACTATGGCTGATTGCGCCAATGCGAAAGGCGATAAGGAGCAGGCTGCGATTATGTATGGCCTTGCTACTTCGCAGTTTGCCAATGCTCAGCGATACGCACAGGCATCCTATACTACTGAAAATGTAATTATTCAATAATCTTGCGTAACGCTCAGCTCGTCATTTAAAGAAAGCGGAAGTGATCTCGAACCCTCCCTAAAGATAACGCTCGAGATCACTTCCAAGATGTACCATCATGCCGATCATCTCGGCATGATGGTATTTTTCGTTTATTCGCGCTACCAGGCTTTCCTGCGTCTGACCCGGAGTTTTGATCGTGGAGGCCGGATTCGAACCAACGACCTCCAAGGCGCATAGATTGACACGGGGGATCCAAAATGCCCGCTCAGCAACTAGCTCGCCGTGCTATTTATCCAAAGAAAAACAGCCGAGAGGAACAATACCTCTGAGCTGCTAAAAGTCTTGGTCGCGGGGGCAGGATTTGAACCTACGACCTCCGGGTTATGAGCCCGTTGGAGGCTGGCGCTTATATTATGCATGGGTGTTTACCTGCGGTTTTATTTACAGATGTTTGGCGCTATTGCTCGTATTTTTCTACTCTATTTCTTCGTAAGGCGCTTTTCTTCTTCGAATCTTCGCTCAATGTGCGCAGCGGAAATGCAGCGAAACGCCTCGAAATCCGATCGAAATATCGGCCTGGACTTCCAGCAAGATTGGACGTTTCTGCAAGTTGCTCAGGCGTATCCCGCCTTGCGTTTGGCATCCGAAGATATCGTGGATGCGGTCGTTCGAGACCACTTCGCCGATATTAAGGTCCTGCTCAAACATATTGTGCTCCGCCCTGCCGTGATTGAATAGCTCGCCTGAGCGCTGCGCCGCGAGCCGGCAAGGTCAATGGCCTACAGCCAGGATGGTCTGGCGGCATCCCACCACTCGGCGCGGACGCGGGTGACCGCGAGCAGGGCCCCGCACACCGCGAAGAGCTCGTAGTCCGCCAATGTCGTCGCCATCTGCATGAGCTCAGCCAGGAGATTGAGACGGTCAGCGGTGCCAAGGTCGCCGAACGCCCCGATTGCGTTCGCGATCCGGCGCGCCTCCTGGCTGATGTTCGGGCTATTAACATCCTTATCGGGGTTCATGGACATCCTTCCTCCTCGATCCCAGCCAAGGGCATAGGAATACCTGCACAGCAGACGTAAACCATAGTTTACGTTCCGGGGAAAACGCGCTGGGAAACCAAACTCGGCATCCGCCGAGATGTGCCCACGGCTCCGCGACCGGGTTGCACCTCCGCTGCGCGGCCTCAAGGGGGCCCACGGAATCGCCCACAATTCTCCTCTTCGATACGAATGGCGGGGATTGCCGTGGACCTCCCTTGACCCCGCTCCGCTCCGGTGCGGCTTCTGCAGGAGCAGAAGCAAGCGCCGCCGACGCAGCGCTTCGCTTCTGCGCGCAGGGGCGAGAGTCTAAGGGTCACGCGCCCGGAACGGAGGAAGACATGCAGCAGCTGATGACCGAGGAAATCGCCAAGACGGCACCGAGGCTCTACGAGCAGGACGGGGCGGAGTGTTAGCGTCAATCTATTTTTCACCAGTTTCGCTAAACAGGCGCGCCGTTTGCGCAAAGGCGGTTTCACCGGTTGCGCTAACGTATTTTCACCGATTCCGGTCACGGCTCGACGGGGCCGTCCCTCGGCAGGTCCTTCAGCCTGTAGGACCTGCCGGTTATCTTGACCAGGTGGCAGTGGTGGCACACCCTGTCCGCGATCGCGCTCGCCGCCACGTCGTCCCCGAACACCCTGCCCCAGCCGCTGATCCCCACGTTGGTGGTGATGATCGTCGAGCGCTGCTCGTAGCGCGTCGATATCAGCTGGAACAGCAGGTCCGCGCCCGCGCTGCCGACGTCGAGGTAGCCGAGCTCGTCGATGATCAGCAGCCTCGAGTGGGCGTAGTACCTGAGCCTCTTCTTGAGGATGCCGCGCGACGAGGCGTCCTCCAGGTCCTCGACGAGCCGGGCGCAGTCCACGAACCTGACCTCGCGCCCCGCCCTGACCGCCTCGATGCCCAGCGCGACGGCGAGGTGCGTCTTGCCCACGCCGGGGCTCCCCACGAACAGGACGTTCTCGGCCCGCTCGACGAACCTCAGGGTCGCGAGCTCCTCGATCTCGGCGCGCGGGACCGACGGCTGGAAGTCCCAGTCGAAGTCCGCCAGCCCCTTGACGTAGGGGAACCCCGACGACCGTATGCGCTGGCTGGTGATCCTGACCTCCCGGGCGGCGACCTCGACGCGCGTCATCTCCTCGAGGGCGGAGGCGAAGCCCCGCTCGCCCGCGGCGACCATCCTCACGTAGTCGGGCAGGGACGCCGCCATCTCGTGCAGCCCGAGCGCGGAGAGGTTCGCCTGCGCCCTGATCGAGGGGCTGCCCTCCGCGACGGCGCCCATCACGCCCCTCCGAGCGAGTCGAGCAGCGCGAGGTTGGCGCGCGCGGCCTCGGCGATGTCCGCGTCGGCCAGGCCCCGCTTCCCCTCGAGGGCCTGCCCGTAGTGGTCGGGGTCGTAGTTGATGGGCCTCGACGGCCCGGACGCGGCGTCGTGGACGGCGACCTCCTCGCCGGCCATCCTCACCACGACCTGGCCGCCGGGCATCGCCACGACGCTCACGCGCCGGCCGATGCAGCGCCTGGGCACGGACCACTCCCTGCCGGCGGCCCTGACGAGCATGGTCGGCGGGACGGTCTGGACGCTCACGTCGCCCACCATCGACTCGAGGAGACGGAGGTTCCCGATGGGCCGCAGGCTCTCCTTCTCCCGCATGAACAGCGCGTCGGGCGGCAGGCCGGTGGTGCGGTTCGGCTCAGAGTTTGCCTGGGCCTCGACCCGGGCCACCGCCCCGGCGAGGCCGCTCCACCCGGTGAACTCGCCGCCGTAGGCGAGCAGGCGGTTCAGGAAGCGGTTGGCCGACTCGTCCTTGCCCTTGGTCTGCGGCGAGCGCGGCGCGCAGAGCCTGAGCTCGAAGCCGGCCTCCCGCGCGAACCGCCACGCCCTCTCCTGCCTGGTCCTCCTGCGGCCAGAGACGGTCACCAGGCACGACATGTTGTCCGTGATGCACTCCTCCGGGACGCCGCCGAGGCGGGTGAAGGTGGCGAGCAGGCAGGACAGCAGGTCGTCGAGCGTGCGGCTCCTGACCGGTATGAAGCGGTGCTTCCGGGAGTAGCCGAGCGTCGCGGTGAACACGCTGAACTCGAAGACCTCGCCCTCCGAGTCGACGAGCCTCATGCCCTCCTTCCAGTCGAACTGCAGCTGCCTGCCCGGGGGCGTCTCGAACCGCGGGTGCGGCTCGCGGCCGCCCGCGCCCCCGAAGGGCACGTCGCGGGCCCGGCACCACGCGGTGAAGGCGCCGTACCCGGGCAGCCCCTCCCCGCGGCCCTCGCGCAGGAACGCGTACACGGCCATCTTGGTCATCCCGGGCAGCTGGGCCTTCGCGCGGATCACCTCCTCGAGCGGGTCGAAGGCGCTGCCCCTCGCGGACCTCCCGTCGGCGGCGGACTCGCCCTCCCGCCAGTACTTGGCGACCGTGTGCCGGTCCATGCCGCGCCTCCTCGCGATCTCGCTGAAGTTCGGCTTCGCGCCGGACCCCCTGTAGACGTTCAGCTCTCCCATTACGTTTCGCTCCATATCCCGCTCCTCCCGGGTCGGATACCCGATCGGAGCATAGTTCCGTTAGCGCAGTTGGTGAAAGTGCGTTAGCGGGGCCGGCGAAAGCGCGTTAGCGCATTCGGCGAGATGCGTTTGCGAAAGTGGTCAATTTTAGATTAGCGCTAACACGGAGGACCCCACGGCCTACGCCCACTACTTCTCGTGCTTGAACGGATGGGACTGGTGGCTGCTCAAGTTCGACGGAACGGACGAGGCGTTCGGCCTCGTCGAGGGCTACGACGACGAGCTCGGCTACTTCAGCATCAAGGAGATGGCCGAGCTGAACCGCTAGATGGGGTTCGCCGCCGTCGAGCGCGACGAGCACTTCTCCCCGAAGCCGCTCAGCGCCGTCAGGAGGAGGTAGCCGCATGGTCACGGTCGAGGTGGGGACCGCGCCGGCGGGCTCGGAGGAGCTCGAGCGCCTCACCGCCGCCGCAAGGTCCGAAGCCGACGCGTTGGCGCGCTCCGGCGGATGGGCTGCCGTCCGGGTCGGTTTCGGAGACGCCGAGACCATCGACTGCGAGACGGGTCGGACGGTCTATATGGCCGGGGCGGAATAGCCCCGGGCCGCCGCCCGCACGGGCATGCCGGCGGCGGCGTGCCCCTCGCGGCGTTTCGCGGGGATGTCTCGCGCCATCCCCGGACCCCTGCGCGCCAAAGGGACGAGTCCCCTTGGAACCCCGGAACGGCCGCCGGCGGGCCGTGAACGGCGGAGCGTCACAAGCGTACCCGTGAGCTATACGCCCGAGGCTCCGCAACGTGACGATAGACAATTCGGTTTGTAGCCTTTCAGCCCGCTCACACCCGCTGACGGTACGATAAAGCTCCGCAGCCTACTGGTAGAGGTACCGGAGGCTGCGGGGCTTTATCGCACCGTCAGCGGGGTAGAAATAGGCTTAGGCGGGGGCTCTAAGCGGCACTAGCTCGTCATACGCTATGACACATTCGTCCACCAAGTGAATTCAATTCCACTCATTGAGGTGTTGAACTGCGGCATCCCCTCGTAGTTGTTCAGATAGCCTGTCACTGAGATCCAAGCGCCGCCATCGCCAACGTCACTGAGCATGTCGAGGAACGGGTCGATATCTTGGGCCCATATCACCAGCGTGACGTTACCGCTTGAAGGGTATCCCTCTCCGATGTCAACAAACACGGGCATGCCAGCTTCATCCGTCGCTTGATACACGTTGACAACTGGGCCGACCACAGTGCAGGTTGTTCCCATGTGGTCGCGAGCGTTGTACCAGCGTTCACTCTCGGGCACAGCTACCAACTCGGGGACTGTTGTTTGCCAACGTTCGTCTTCATATTGCGGGATGCGTCTTGCGCCTCCGCCGCTCGAAAGCGAGGAATCGGAGGTGGGGTCGGCCTCATCATCGAACGCAGATTCCGGGTCATAACCGTAGTCGTAATCCTCATCTACGACGGAATCGATTTCATTCGATTGCGCTGAATCATCAGGGGTGTTGACTGAGGGGGCGTCGACGGGCTCACGCGTTGCAACGCCCGCGAGGAATAAGGCGACGCAGAGAACGCCCGCCAAGGCAAAGCCGCGATTCTTTCCCCCAAGCTTTTCGTCAAGCCGTGCCACTGCAAGGAGGGCACATGGAACCGCCACGAGAAGCATGACGAGCGTAACCCCATCGAGAATGAGCGTCCCATTGCCTAGCTCTAGTAGGCTCATGGCGACCACCGCCACGCCAAATATACCGAATCCGACCATTCCGCCCCCTTCGGAAGGCTGTACTAGACTCCAGTCTATTCTGTACAAAAATGCAGGTCAAATTACTGTCAATATCTTATCTATTAATGTGTCGTCCATTTTGCGTTTTTGGAGGTCGGCATGACGAGCGAGCTGTTTTTCTACGTAACAATCGACACTTTCGATGAAATTATCACTGAGCTCCGCTCTTGTTGCGACGGCTCAACGGAGATGGAGCGTGAACTACTTCAGCAAACAGCCAATATGAATAACCTGCTGACGAAGTGGAAGAGCCATCCGGGGCCCTATAAGTGGAACTATTGCCCACCGGACGTTTCGGATGACATGCTGATGAAAATTGAACTAGGCACATATTTAGCCATGAAGATGCATCTCGACGGCAGGTTGGCGCGCTCCGGCGGATGGGCTGCCGTCCGGGTCGGTTTCGGAGACGCCGAGACCATCGACTGCGAGACGGGTCGGACGGTCTATATGGCCGGGGCGGAATAGCCCCGGGCCGCCGCCCGCACGGGCATGCCGGCGGCGGCGTGCCCCTCGCGGCGTTTCGCGGGGATGTCTCGCGCCATCCCCGGACCCCTGCGCGCCAAAGGGACGAGTCCCCTTGGAACCCCGGAACGGCCGCCGGCGGGCCGTGAACGGCGGGCCAATCGCTCGGCTTCAACTCGCGATCGCCCCGCCGTGTCACGCCCCGCCGGCTCTCGCTCCGGCTCCGTTCGATGGCTCCCAAGGGTCGCCATCACTGCGCCTCCGCTCACCTGCCCCGTTGCACTCCAGCCGCATGGGCTTCCGCTGCACGGGCCATGCGAGCTGTGGCTCGCCCTTCATCCAGGATGAGACCGGCCCCTTGAGGGACGTTTGCTCCCAGGCCTGCCGCATGACGCTACGGCGAAAGAACGGGTTGGCGTAACCGGAAAGGAAAGAGATGGCCAAGGTCCCGCGCAACAAGGGCTCCTACAGTGTCTACAAAGACGGACGGGCCCAGATTAAGTTCCCCCTCGGGTTCAACGAGAAAACCGGAAAGTACGGCGTCTACAACGAAAACTTCCCATCAGAGGCAGAGGCTATCGCGGCAATCAAGGAGATCAACGACTTCATCTACCACGGCGGCACCGCCGCCGTGGTGCCCGCCCATAGGATGAAAAAAGATGCCAAGGCGAAGGAGGAGGCGGAGCCCTTCCGGACATTCGCGGCGAATTTCGTCGCCGACCGAGGGAAACAGAAGGCGGTCACAGAACGGACCATCAAGGACTACCGCACCCACCTGAAGAGAATCGATCCGTATATCGGAAGCATGCCAATAAGCGCCATCGGGCCCAAGGACATTAACGCCATGTACTCCGGCCTCCGGAGCAACGACCGCCGCAACGGTGGGGCGGCGCCCGTCAGTGGCACGTACCTCCAGCACATACACAGCACCCTGTCCCTGGTCTTCGACCGAGCGGTCGTATACGGCTACATTGGCTCGAACCCCTGCAAGGATGTCGACAAACCCAAAAGGGACACCGAGGAGAAATATGCCCTATCGGTTGATGAGTGCCGCGCATTCATCGGGTCCGTGCTTGACAAAGGGCTTGAGGCGAAGAGCGTCGGCCTCCTTATCTGCCTGTGCACCGCCGCACGGTTATCGGAAATGCTCGCATTGACCTGGGCGGATTATTCCAGCGGCACCCTCCGCATCAGCAAGGCGATGAAAAAGGATAGCCAGGAGACCAAGGAGACCAAAACGGGGGACGTGAGGAACGACCCCTGCCCCCGATATTGGTCGACGTCCTAGCAGAGTGGAAGGAATTGCAGGCGGCCCAGCTCGAACGCATCGGCCTGAGCCAGACTGGATCGACCCCCATCGTTCAGGCGAGGCGGGGCAAGCACACCCTTAAGACATCGTTCGAGAAGTGGTTCAGGCTACAGAAGCACAATTACAATCTGCCGCCGGAGATCACAATACACGGACTGCGCCATACCGCGACCAGCATCTTGCAAAGGGACTGCCATGTCGACATGGCGACGACGATGCAGATCACCGGCCATAAGACAGTCGAAATGCTGAAACGCTATTCTCATACGGACGACAGTGCAAAGCGCGCTGCGGCCGAGGCCTTTGGCGACTTGCTGGCACCCGACAAGAACGAAGCGCGTTGCCGCTACTGCCGCTACTGGACCGTGTCCCCGGACGACGCGGGGATCGGGGCATGCTGGCACGGCTACGACGGCAACGGGATCAAGGTCCTGCCCGGCGCGACGAAATGCCCAACGAACGGCTTCAGGGCGGGCTGATCTAGCAACCGCTGATGTGGCCCGGCTCCGCAGACAAACTTACCAAGACAGTCATTCCTCGAAGAAATCCGTGTCAACGGCCTTGATCTCGTAGACCTGTCTCGTGCTCACGCCGACGCCGTAGTCGATCATGAGGCCGGCGAGCGCGGGGCCGTCGACGAGCACGACCGTCTGCCCCAGGAGGCCCTCAGCATATTTGCGGGCATCCTTGGAGAAGCGAGCCGTGGTGATGAAAAGGCCCTTCGATACGCCCTTTCCGGAAAGCGCCCCGACGAATGCCTGAACCTCCGGCCGTCCGACCGTCCTTTGCGGATCCCACCGCTTAGCCTGGTAGCAGATGGTTCCAAATCCGAGTCGGTCCTCACGGACGACGCCGTCTATCCCCTCGTCACCACTCTTTTTGGTGACGTCGGCACGGGAGTCCAGGCTCTCGCCGTAACCCATCGCCACGAGCAGCTTTCCGACCAGGTGCTCGAAGAAATACGGATCTTTTCCCATGATGATCGAAATGAGGTCGTCGGCGAGCGCGTCGCGAATCTCGCCGTAGGCAGACTCCATCGCCTCCTGAGGGGACTCCTGGTCCTCCAGCGTCGAAACGCCCTCGGGCTCTGAAGCGTTTTTGGCCTTGCTTGCGGCCTGATAGCCGTCTTTCCACTTCTTGAATGCCGTGCAGTTCTCATAGAGACCCTTGGCTGTAATGGGTCCGGGATAATCAGAGAGGTACGTCCTGCCGGCATCGGTGATACGGTAGGTTCCCTTCTTCTCGCCGTATTCCAGAAGCTTAGCCTTCTCCAAATCGGTGATACCCCAGTACACGCGGTTGTAGAGTCTCGACTGGCCGGTCTTGAGACGCTCGCCCCGTTCGTCATCGGTCATGTCGAATTCGATCGCCACGGCATCCTGGAGGTCGGTGCCCGCCAGATATCCATCGACATGCGCCAGCGCTTCAAGGATGGGCCGCATGGTCTCATGCCATTTGGGCATCGTCATCGCTCGTCATCCCCTTCATTTCAGCAAAATCGGTAAAAGGTTCAACCGCCTCTGCGGTCAAGGGACCTGTCGCCTGTGGCAACGACCTGAGCTCCCCTGCAAGTCTCCTAGACCCGCCCTTGAGGCTGACGAACGTGAGGCCGCCCGAGACGAAGCCGCCGACGACCGGAACGACCTTGCTTACAGCGTCGCCGAAACTGCTTTTGGTGATTTTGACGCCGATTCCGGCAAGAACCTTTTTGATTATCGGGTAGTAGCTTGTCTGCATAAGCGCCTTATTGGCGACCTTCTTGGCAACATTCGACTGGACCGTTTTGGAAAACGCCGTCAACGCGGAGTTGGCCCCGCTCACCCCGACCATCACGGCCAGGAGAAGGGCAAAAGCCGCCAAGGTCTCATCGTCCATCTCGTCGCAATCGTCGATGAAGGACCGCCAGCCGTAAAGATACGCCAGTTTCTGCATGATTCGAAAGGCGTGGACATAGTACTGCGTCACGTCCGCCGGGATCGTTCCGAGCATCGCGAGTCCTCCGGGCAATCCCGCGGAAAACGAAAGGACGCTCGATTTCTTCGTCTCGAAATCAATGACGTCCATGGCGATGGAGTCGACAAGGCCGGAATCCATCCCGGCGGCTGCCGGGCTCGTTGAAATAGCGAGCTCCACTCGCTCGTCCGAGACGCCTCGTTTCCGGAGCTCAGAACGAAGGAAATGGTCGCGCTCGATCGCCACGCCCTTCAGTCTCATCACCTTCTGGAGGAAGGCGACGGCATATCTCTGGGCTTCTTCCTCCTCCCGATCAGCCTCGGCCTTTAGGCCCCCAATACCTTCTTTCACAGAATCGGACTCGGATAGCTCCGCCCCCTCTTTTGGCTTTACGGCACTCCCCTTCACGCTACTCACCGACCTTTTCGGCATAGAGATTAAATAGATGGGAGACGATCTTGTTCTCGTCTCCATTGAAATCGACACCGTAGGCCGATTCGATTGCCTCGTCGAGCTTGCCGTGGGCTTCGAACAGCTCTGGATACAGGAACTCGTCCGCCGGTTTATAGAGGTCGGCCAGGGACGCGCCGTGATACAGCCCCCTTGCAGAAAGCACCGCCTGACCGGCATCGATGATGGCCCGCCGTCCCTCATCGGTTAATTTCGGCAGGGGGAAATTGTTCCACACGATGGTGTTCGAGAAACGGCAGTCGCTCTTGAGCTCGCCTCCGACCGCCTTCTGCCACGCCATGAAGACCCCTGATGAGATGATTCCGAACAGGAGACCATCGGGGTCGTCGGCGAAGAAACAGGCGTCCGTAGCGATTTCCCCGGATTCACACCGTTTGACCGTGAAGTACTTTCGCCCACCGGAAAAATGACGCGGGACGCAGAGGAACGGCCCGTCGGCCTTCCTCACCTCAGCATAGCGCCAGGGCTCATCAGCAAGCCGCCTCGTCGATGCTTTCTTCGAAGCCAAACGGAAATCTCGGACTCCCTGGACCCTCTCCCTCAAGATCGGGGATTTCGCGATATCCGATCTAGGCGCGTCCGCAAGCCACAAAGACCATCTTTCCTTGTTGTTAATCAACTCCTGGGCTCCCACACACGGGACTACATATTTTGCGGCGATGCTGTCGGAAATAACGTCCTCGTATTCTTCTCTTGTCTTAATCTGGAAGTATCCCCCATCCGCCGGTTTACCTCCGATGACCATAGGAGATACATCCTCAAACAGTGGTCTCATTTTCTTCTCAACAAAGACGTTCGGAGCGTCAAGCAAGTAACCGTTCAAATTGTTCGGATGCTCAATCGTCCTTTTGCCCCGATGATACGAGAAGGCAACAGGCTCCACGGGACCCTGGGAGAATCCAACGATGACTACGTGCACATGGGCCTCGTCGTCAGCCGCCGAATCCCATACGAAAGAACGGTGTGCGAAACTGACCCTCCATCCCGCGTCGAATAGGGGCCTGAAAAGGGATGGAACCGGCTGGCCCTGGCAAATCGAGTTCGTCGAGACAAACGAAAACTCCGCGTCAGTATTAACCAAATAATCGGCCGCTTTCCTATACCAGCATGTCGCATAGTCGAGATAGCCGTCGTAGCCCCGGCCCCAAACATACTTGAGGTCGTCCACCTGCTCATCGGTCCTTTGGGACTGCCCGATAAACGGCGGATTGCCGAGAACGTAGTTGACCTCATCACTTGGGACCACGTCGTTCCAGTCGATGCGAAGCGCGTTTGCGTTGACGATGCCCTCGTAGTCCGTGAGCGGCAGTTCCTGATAGACGCGCTGCGTCACCTTTGCCGTATCGGCATCCGCCTGCTTCTCGGCAATCCAGAGCGCAGTGCGGGCAACGCAGCAGGCGAAATCCTCAAGCTCGATGCCATGGAAATTCTTCAGACTGACAAGGACGTCGGCGGCCTCGACCTCCTCAAAGCGGAAAGACGTTTGTTCTCCTTGGAGTTCAAAAAGAATACGGTTTTCTAACTGTCGCAGGCAGAGATAGCTCTCCGTAAGGAAATTACCCGAACCTGCCGCCGGATCGAGGATAGAGATGCTACCGATCTTCTCATGGAGCTCCTTGAGAGCACGGGTCCTCGCGCCGCCCGCGACGGGCTTTGCACAGGCCTCATCAAACTCCACCTTGAGATCGTCGAGAAAAAGCGGGTCAATCACTTTATGGATGTTCTCGGGGCTCGTGAAGTGTTGGCCGTTCGCACGCCGATGGTCATGCGACAGCGCCCCCTCAAAGATGGAACCGAAGACCGTGGGGCTCACGCCAGTCCAATCGAATTCCTGACAGCCCTCGACAATGAGCGTATGTCGGAAACTCTCGGACAATGGCGGGATTTCCGTCCTCTCACGAAAGAGGCCGCCATTCATATAGGGTAGCTTCTTCAACCAGTCCTCGGCGTACTTGTCACGATCTTCATCTTTGGTATCGAGCCAGACGAACAGGTCCTTGAGGCCTCGCCTGAGATCACCCGCCTGGAAGTGTGCGACGTAGTCTCGGAAGGCATTTGGCTCCATGAGACCAGCGTCCTCGCAGAACATAAGGAACATGAGGCGCGTCATGAGCACGGAGAGCGCATGGTGGTTCTCGGGCGCGTCGGGGTCGTCGAACGCCTCGGCAACCTGGTCATGAAGTTTCGACATGATCTTGCCGGCCTCTACGGAGACGGCACGGGAGATCGTGGCCGGGGCCTCCGCCCCGCCCTTGAGGAACTGAATGGCCGCGAGATTCTTGGGGAGCTCGGCGAGTGGCAACTTGAAAAGAGGCTCCCGGCATAGCGAGTCCCGTTCGCGGTCGAAGATCCAAAACTCGGCAAAATTGCAAGCGATAATGTAGCGCGGCTGTTGGGAGAGGGGCATGCCCTGAGCATAGGCGTTACCCTGCTTCGCTGGTGTCACCTTGCGTCCCTGGCGCGTCTCCTCCTTGGCGAGATCGATTCCAAGCGACTTCTGCTCGACGAGGGTTTTTGCCGACGGGATGAAGACGTCGATGTACCCTTCATGTGTGCTCGCATCGGTGGAAACGGGCTTTTCGAACTCAAGCCGTGACACCGCGTCCTCTACGCCGAGGACGTTCTGGTAAAAGTCAATCCAGAACCGCTGGGTGTCCTGGTTCTCATTTCCCTTTTTCGCCCACCTGCTTGCAAAAGCTTCTGCATCGGCTTTCTTTCCTGGCATACGGACCCTCACTTGATAGCCTTTTCCACTGAGAAAGATTCTACGGGTTCTTCACTTCTATTTAGCTGGTTTTAGTTTTATTGGCATCCGTTTTGCCTTGGCGGTCGTTGCAATCTGCTCATATTCCGCTCAGGAGTCCTCGCTGCATTGTCAAGATAAAAGAAAACAGCCCAGAGAACAAGGCCTCTGAGCTGCTAAAAGTTCTTGGTCGCGGGGGCAGGATTTGAACCTACGACCTCCGGGTTATGAGCCCGGCGAGCTACCAGACTGCTCCACCCCGCAATGTCTGGGCGCCTCATATGCGCAAGGAAGAATATTACTCGGGAGTTCGGTGGACGGCAAGGAAAATCTCGTAGAGCATAATTCCTTCATATTTAAAACCTCTCAGCCCACATTACCGTAAACGAATCGCAGCCGAGCGCCGTCGACAGCACGTATACAATGGTGCGCGTCCTTTTATGCCGAAATCGGGAGTAGACATGCTGCTCGCTATCGATATGGGAAACACGCAGACGGCCATGGGCCTGTTTGACGGAGACGAGCTGGTGCAGTCGTGGCGCATGCCCACTGACCGCTCCTATACCGCAGATGAGATCCATGTGCGCCTGATGGGTTTTTTTAAGATGTACGGCCTTTCGCTCGACGCGGTCGACGCTATCGCCTTTGCGGGCGTGGTGCCGCAGCTCTCGCGCGAATGGCATGCCGTGGCCGACCGCATTGCCGCAGACGCCATCGTCATTGGGCCGCAGACGGCCGCCGTGACCAAGCTGCGCGCGGCGCGTCCCCAGGCCGTAGGTGCCGATCGCGTCGCCAACGCCGTTGCGGCTGAGACTTTCTACGGCGCGCCGGCAATCGTGGTGGACTTTGGCACCGCAACCAATATCGACGTCATCGATGAGGACGGTTATTACATTGGCGGAGCGATCGCGCCGGGCATCCGCATCTCCATGGATGCACTTGCCGCCCGCGCCGCCAAGCTCGCCAGCGTGCCGCTCGAGGCGCCCGAGCACGCCATCGGCCGCGATACCGAGGAGTGCATCAAGGTCGGCGCCGTGGTGGGCACCGCCGCTATGGCCGAAGGCCTGGTCGCGCGCATGAAGCGCGAGCTGGGCCGCGAGGATGCCACCGTTATCGCCACGGGAGGCCTCGCCGGCATCGTCGCCGATTCGACCGATGCCTTCGACGTGGTCGATGGACAGCTCACCATTAAGGGTATCTGCGAAATCTACCGCCGCATGCAGGAGCTGGGGTAAGACAGGGACCGGAGCCAAGCGTGAGCACTGTCTTATCCCCTCAGTTTCTCTGACGCACGGACTAGGTGACTCTAGTTCTCCAACCCCTCCGTGAGCCAGTTCAAGGGACTACGTTTCATCAAAACAGAAAGACCGACACAAATGCGACAGCGTCGCTTTCGTTTCGCGACGCCGCCCCCTCGGCAAACACGGCGTAGTGTTGCACTAGGTCCGAATGCCAGACGCACAAGCCCGGCCTCCGTCCGCATCCCGCCTTTCGAGGGCATCCGCAAGCACTTGATAGTAGATAACCGGATCCTGCGCCGCAGCGAGGCCCGACACCTGCCCGTCGCCGGTCTCCACCACAATCCAGGTTCCATCCACTCGCCCCGCAAAGTCCACGGTGTAGTAGGGGCTCCCAAGATTTGAGCACGCCAGTACAAGCTCCTCGGGCGGCTTCGCAACATTGGTCGGCTGATTTGAATTCCGGCATACGTTGAGGAGATTCCCGTCGAGATAGAAAGCTCTCCATTCATTCGTTGCACCACCGTAGCGGGCCAGATCAACGTACTCTTTGCAGACAATACCGACCGTGAAAAGGTCCCCGCGGAGCTTGACGAACTCTTTAACAATCCCGTCCATGCGCTCCTGGCTCACGGGAGTGTGAAAGCTAACGGGAAACCTCGTCCCTTTGACCGACTTTACATAGCCCTTGACCATAAACTCCGTGAACATGCGGTTGATTACCACCGCATCAGCCCGATGGCCTAGAAAAGCAGAGCGCAAGCTCTCCACGCTCCTCGAACAGTTCCAGATCGAAAAGCCCCACGTCAAGACGCCCCTCAGCACACGCAGACTCATATTCGATACGCATCAACCCATCTGGAACTATCTTTTCAAAATAGTCAGCTGGAAAGAGTACGTTGGCGACCCTTGGCATAGCAGCCCCCTTCGCAAATCTCAACCTCACCTTTCTTGCACGTCCACCGACGGCAGCGCGACGCTTGCCACAAAGAGCGGTACGCCGGTGCGAGACACGAGCGCTGCATAGAAAGGCCTGTCAAGCGTTATCTTGCGCGGCTCTGGCGGGTTCTCCGGCGGAAGGCCCGCGACAGCGACCATCACCGTGTACGCACCGGCCTCTACGCCGTTCTCATCGACAGCGAACTTCGCGCCATGGACAATCTGCGTTGGAGTCCCCTCTACCCCCACCATAGGTGTAAGCTCCATCGCAGTTGCCGTAGAGACGCCGGCGGCCTTTAGCAGCGAGCAGACGTCCGAGAGCGTCGACTCGCATTCAAAGCGAGGAATCCCCAGGTCGACGGGCTCCCATTCTCCCTCGCCTTGGGACAGACGCTCGAATAGCCCAAGCGCGTCATCAACATGATCATCCTCGCCGCTCGGAAGAACAAAACACACGCCGGCATCGGAGCTGAGCGGCAACAAGAAGGCAACCCTGCCGTTCTCGACGATCACCGCGCAATCGCGCTTGCCACGCATAAACGCTGCTTGAACATCGCCGCTCTTTGCATGGAAGGTCTCAACTTTGGTCGATTCACCATCAAACGGATCCGCCCATGCATCCTTCATGTAAAGCGCACTCACAAGACAGGCAAGAGCCACTGGTGATAACTCGATGCTTGGCGACAGCAGGCCGTGAGTTTGTTCGGCTATCCAATCGGTCACCCGTTGGCTAACGCGCGGATCGGCCAAGTCATCGATTGACACATGCACGCTGCATTTGTCGCACTCGTGCAGAAACGCCTCCGATGGGCTCGCGGACCTGGAAAGCCAAGCTGCCGTTGCCGAGCTCGCATCATAACCGTCATAGCCCCAGTTCCGCTCCAGCTCGATGCCGAAGGGATCACGCTCGCTAAACATGTCGCCATCGCCCAGGAGCATGTCGAGCTCCCGACATGTGGCGCCCGAGGCACCCTTTCGTACAATCGTCAACAAGCTCGCGACGCACGCAGGCGACCAAACCCCGTTCTTGCCTTGAGCGAGTATTTTCTCGGATAGGGATTTTGCAACCCTCCATGCCTGTGGACACGCCGAATTTGCTTTGTCAGTCATAGTCTGCTCCCATCGTTAGGATATAAACTATTATTTCGCACGGCGCGGACACAAATCTCGCACCGGAAAGGCAGCCCAATGGTTTTCTAAGAGGCTCAAAGCCTTTCTATTCCTCAAAAACGAAAAATTTTCAGTTTTGAGGAACAGGCTCGATGCACGCTACGCCTCGCCGCACAGCCACCTCGCCAGGTCCACGATCTGCACTCCGTCGCGGTCCGTGGCCTCGTGATGCGTGCGGGCGAGAATCATCTTGGGGTACGCGTCGCCAATGCTCAGCAGTGGTGAAATCTCGCGTTCAAATGTCTTATCCGAGCTGATGTCGTCGCTCACCTGAATGTAGAGCTTCTCGCTTCGCTTGATTGCTACAAAGCCAATTTCCTTTTTATAGAGTACGCCGACGTATACCTCATATCCGCGGCGCAGCAGCTCGATGGCCACTATGTTCTCGTATACGCGCCCCCAATCCATATCACGTGTACCGAGCAGCGCGTATTTGAACGCGTGGTCCGCCAGGTAATACTTCTCGCCTCTCTTAAGGTATTTCTTGCCGCGAATGTCATATCGACGAACTTTATAGAAGGCAAACGCATCGCACAGGTACCCCATGTACGCACCGACCGTCTTGTTCGTAATCTTTAGTCCATCCGCATTTAATGCATCGGTAATGTTGCGTGCCGACGTAATGTTGGAAACGTTGTCCATCATGTAATCGGCAATGCGCAGCAGCGCCGATTCGTTTCTCACGTTATGCCGCTGCACGATATCTCTCACAATGAGCGTCTTAAAGACGTTGGAGAGATATTGATAGCGCTGCTCCTGCAGTGGATAAGGGTAAGAGCCGGACATGCCGCCGGTTCTCGCGTACTCATCGAAGTCACGGTCGACCTCGTCCTCGTCGCCATAGAGACGATACTCCTCAAACGAGAATGGGAAAACCTCGATCTCGAACGTGCGCCCCGTAAAGAGCGTCGACAGATCGCTCGACAGCAAAAAGGCGCTCGATCCGGTAATGAAGATGTCATACTGCTCGGATGCGTGAAGGCTGTTGATCGCACGCTCAAAACCGTCGCACATCTGAACCTCATCGATAAGCAGAAAGTTTTGTTTGCCGGGCACCCGATGATCTTTTACATAAGCGAGCAACGCGTGATACTCGAGCAGGTTCTCGAACTCATCGAGGTTGTAGTTGATATGGATGACATTCGAATTAGGCAGATTTGCCTCCACGTAATCGCGGAGGGCCTCGAGCAATTTTGATTTACCGCTGCGGCGGATGCCCGTGATGACCTTGATATCCGGCACGCCAATAAGACTCGTCAACGTGTCCATATATGACGCTCTATTGATGAGTTTCATCGGGGCCTCCTCGCAGTCTTTTATCGCTATTCCTCAAAAACGAAAATTTTTCAGTTTTGAGGAATAGGGCCGCGATGCCACCCTGTAGTCGTGCAAAGACCCTCCCCGGCAGAGGCAGTTCACTCTGCCGGGGAGGGTCTTGTTGTCATCGTTGTCTTTGAGCGCGGGCATCTCGCGTTACAGCCCGCGAATCCGTACGGCCTCGGGCGGAAACTCCTGCTCGCCGGCATCGGTCTTGATGGTCGCGCGACCCCAGATGTCCAGGCCCGCAAACACACCGACCGCAAGCGGCAAGCCGTTGGGCGACACCGCCGCAACCTGGCGGCCCAGCAGCGGCACCATGTCGAAGTACTCGCCCAGCACGGGAGCCAGCGGGCCGGCGGCGCCCTGCGGCGTGTTGGCGACAACCGCCCAGGCGTCCACGCGAGCCAGCACGGCGGTAGTCAGCGCTTCGACCAGCGCTTCATCGGTCACATCCACGCCAAGTTCGCCCAGCGCCGCGCGCTCAATATCCACCGTCACGGCACCGAACATGCCCGCGGCACCGGCGCCACCGTTGACGGCGACGCGTGCAAACGACGTCTCAAACGCGGGCGCGCCGTACACGATATCGCTCGGCCACTGAATGCCCACCTTGCCGGCAAGGCCCAGCCCCGGCGTCGATGCCGTTCCCGCAAGCGCGTCCATCATGCCCATCGCCGCCACAAACGGCAGGCCATGGAAGGCGTGCATATTCACATCCGGGCGCACGACCAGCGAAAATGCCAACGATGTGTCGCCGGCACTCCAGGCGCACCAACCCGCGGGCACACCCTCGCGACCCGCGTCGCGCGCGGCGTCAAGCTCGGCACCGACGGTTACAGCGTTCATCTCAATCATCTACATACGCCCCAATTCGCCCACGATATGGCCCACGCGATCCTCGGGCTCCTTGACCTCGACGCCGTTGTAGCGGAAGAACCGCGCCGGGTCGTGCATCAGGTCCTCGAGCGGCACCAGCACAAAGTCGCGTTCGCCAATGAGCGGATGCGGCAGGCGCAGCTTTTTGCCGCCGTGGATCTCGCCATCCATCCACAGCAGGTCCAGGTCGATGGTGCGCGGGCCGTTGACCTTGGCCCTCTTGGATCGGTCGCGCCCCAGCTCGGCCTCGATCTTCATAAGCTCGTCGAGCAGCACCAGCGGCGCCAGCTCGGTCTTGATCTCGATGACAGCGTTGGCAAACGCGTCCTGGCGCGTCTCGTAGGCCGGCTCGCTCTCGTAGATGCGCGAGCAGTTGGACACACAGGTGAGCGGAATCTCGGCGATCATGTCGCGCGCGGCGCGGATGTTGTCGCAACGATGCCCCAGGTTGGAGCCCACGGCCACAAACGCGCGACGCGGCTGCGGCTTGGCAACAGCCCAGTAGCCGTTCAGGAACTGCGCAAAGCCGGTGACATCGTGCACGCGCACGATGTTGGCACCGGCCTGGATAGCGCCCAGGCACACGCCAAATGTGGCGGCATCGCGCTCGGCGGCCTCGGTCACGCCCGAGACGGCGCCCACAAAGCGCTTGCGCGACACGGCGCACATGAGCGGATAGCCCAGCGACGCCATCTTGGCGGTCTCGCGCTGGATGACGATGTCTTCGTTGGCCGTCTTGCCAAAACCCGGACCCGGATCGATGCAGATACGGTCGCGTGACACGCCGGCGTGGATGAGCGCGCGGGCCTGATCGGACAGAAAGCCCATGACGCGGCGCATGATGGGCGCCGAATCGGGCAGGGTAAAGCGGCGAAGCTGCGAGGTGGGCACATAAGCCTCCTCGCGGCGGGCGCTGCGGCGCATCATGGCGGCCAAGTGATCGCTGGGCTCCGGCGCGGGCTCAGGGGTCGCGGCGGCCTCGGCGGCAGGGGCAGCCTGCTCGGCGGCCGGCGTCTCCTGCTTCTGCTCGCCCGTTGGCTCGGGCGCTGGCTCCGGATCGCCAAACGGCAGCGAGGGCTGCACCACGCCACCCGGCAGTTTGGCCTCCGTCTTGGGCTCGCCCAGCAGCTTGCCACGACGACGGCGGGCGGGCTTCTCGGCCTCGCGCGCGGCCTCGGCAGCCGCCTCGCGCGCCTTCTCGGCAACAAACGCCGCGGCAGAGGTATCGAGCTGCACCGTTGCATGCGTGCGAGCGGGCGCGGCGACCTCGCCGGCGTGCATCACGATGACGCCGCAGGTGCTCGTCGCGACAAACTCGACCATCTTGGGGTCGGTGAATCCCGTCACGTCGTTGACGATCGAGGCGCCGCAGCGCACGGCCGCCTTGGCAACCGCCACGTGACGTGTGTCGATCGAGACGATGGCGCCCTCTTTGGCCAACGCACGCACAACGGGCAGCACGCGGCGAGCCTCCTCGTCGGGGTTGACCGGGGTAAAACCGGGGCGCGTGGACTCGCCGCCCACGTCGATGATGTCGGCACCGGCGTCGAGCATCGCCAGGCCGTACTCGATGGCGGCATCCGGGTCGAAATGCTCCCCGCCGTCGCTAAACGAATCGGGCGTCACGTTGAGGACGCCCATGATGCGCGGACGGTCAAAGCTGAGCTCGTACTTTCCGCACCGCCATGTCTTGCTGTCGTTCGCCATGAACATCCTCCTAAAATGCCCGCGCCGCCACGCTCGGGCGCAGGCGGCGGGGTCGCTTTGCAATCAGTCTTTCTATTGTATCCGCGCGCGCGGGCTAGAACGCAAACGCGGCAGCGATGTCGCAAGAAATCAGCAGGTCGGCATTTGCATCCTGATCGGTGGGAGCACGATTGCATATGGCCAGCGTATCGCCGGTAAAGTATCGCGTAAGACCCGCCGCCGGATACACCACGAGCGAGGTCCCGCCCACAATGAGGGCATCGGCCGCGGCAATGGCGGCAACGGCGTCGGTCAGCACATGCTCGTCGAGCGGCTCCTCGTAGAGCACCACATCGGGCTTAATGCGCCCGCCGCACGCGGGGCACACGGGCACACCCGCGGCGTCCTCGTGCCCGCGGGCGCAAATCCACTCGGCGCTATAGACCGCGCCGCACGACTGGCAAATGTTGCGATGGACCGATCCGTGCAGCTCGAACACGCGCTGCGAGCCCGCCATCTGATGCAGGCCGTCGATGTTTTGCGTCACCACGGCATTTAGTTTGCCGGCACGCTCCAGCTCGGCCAGTTTGGTGTGGCAGCGGTTGGGCTTGGCGCCAAGTGAGATCATCTTGGTGCGGTAGAAGTCGAAGAACTCGGCCGGATGCGCCTCGTAAAAGCTATGCGAGAGCATGGTCTCGGGAGGGTAGGCAAACTGTTGGTGATATAGGCCGTCCACGCTGCGGAAATCGGGGATGCCACTCGCCGTGGAAACACCGGCGCCGCCAAAGAAGACCACACGCTTGTGGGTACCAAACAGCTCCGCCAGTGCGGCGGAGGCCCGCTTGGGATCCGATATCGCCTGCGTCATATGAGTCCTCCGTCCTTGTTGGTCGGGCAGCGTCGGGCGACATCCCAGCATGCGGCCTTTGAGTCAGCACGCGCGGAGCCCACCACCGCCCCTTTTGCGCTAATCTTAAGCCTGCAAACCCCGTCGAAAGGACACCATGCCTCAGACTTACACTTTCGCCTCGTGGAACGTCAACGGTCTGCGCGCCGTGCTCAAAAAGGACCCGAGCTTTATCCAGATCGCACAGGAGCTCAATGTCGATATCCTGGCGCTGCAAGAGACCAAGCTGCAGGAGGGCCAGGCCGATATCGACCTGCCCGGTTATCACCAAACCTGGAGCTACGCCGAGCGTAAAGGCTATTCGGGCACTGCGGTCTTTAGCCGCCAGGAACCGCTGCGCGTGCTGCGCGCCGATGCGCTGCTGCCTTACGCCGGCGAGGGCGCGGCAGCCGAGCTCGTGGCGCAGGCCGCGACCGAGGGCCGCGTCTGCGCGCTCGAGTTCGACAAGTTTTGGTTTGTGGACGTCTATACGCCCAACGCCCAAAATGAGCTCGCGCGCATCGATGTGCGCATGGCCTGGGACGATGCCTATCGCGGCTTTTTGAGCGCGCTTGAGCGCGAGACCGGCAAGCCCGTGGTGACCTGCGGCGACTTTAACGTGGCGCACGAGGAGATCGACCTTAAGAACCCCAAGTCCAACCGCGGCAACGCAGGCTTTTCGGACGAGGAGCGCGGTAAGTTTACCGAGCTGCTCGATGCCGGGTTTACCGATACCTGGCGCGCGGCAAATCCCGACGTCGAGGGCGTCTACAGCTGGTGGAGCTACCGCTTTAATGCCCGCAAGAACAACGCGGGCTGGCGCATCGACTACTTCCTGGTGAGCGACACCATCGCCGGCAACGTGCGCGACACCGGCATCCGCGGCGACATCTTTGGCAGCGACCACTGCCCCGTCACTCTCACCCTAGAGCTCTAGCCCCAGCCGACCCCTCGGGGACGAAGCAAAACGGATCATTTTCACCTCGCGAGGGAATCCACGCGGCACACCCGCCACGAAACTGCCCATCTACTACGTTTAAGCCACTACCATCAACCACGGCGAACAACGCAAAAAGAAAACCGCAGGTAGAAAGCCTGCGGTTTTCATAAAACGCGGTCATGGTCGAGGGTATCAAGCTAAACGTAGTAGATGGGCTAGTTTCGTGGCAAGCGCCGTCAACTGATTCCCTGGGGACGTCTGGGGGCGGAAGAAAACGGATCGATTTGGCTCTCTGAGGGCCACGACGCGCGTCATATCAGCCGGCCATTTTAAAACTATGCCGGTTTACGGGGCTAAATCGCAAATCCCCAACCAAACGCAATTCAAGCAAAATAAAACCGCAGGTAGACGGATCGTCTATTTTCGAAAAAAGCCGGTATGGTCTGCCTGTGCCAATCTAGCCCCGTAAACCGGCATAGTTTTAAAATGGCACTTCAACAGTATTGATTCTCGCCCCGGCGCAACCGCCACTACAGCCCGTATTTCACGACGACACGGTTAATGCGACGACACCAAGGTTTGTAGAGAGCGGCCAAGAACACGCAGGTCGCAAGGCCGTGTGTGATATCGAACGGTACCGCCGTGGCAAGACGCGCCACGGCGCCCGCCCACGTGAGCGGTTGCACAAAACCGATGATGTCGTAGGCGTTAATCACGGCGCCATAGAGCAGGCCCGACGCAAAGCCGTACGCCATCAGCGCTGGCATGCGCACGGTGCCGTCGGCGCGGTCGAACGCACCCGTATACGCCAGCGCACCGCCAACGTATCCCACGAGCCCCCAAGCATACATCTGCCACGGCGTCCACATGCCCTGTCCAAAAAAGAAATTGCTGGTCAGCGCCGCCAGCGCACCGACCATAAAGCCGTTACGACGACCGAGCGTCGCCCCGGCGATAATGGCGATGGCGCTCACGGGTTTAAAGTCGGGAATGGGGCCAAACAAGATACGCCCCGCCGCGGCCAACGCCGCCAGAACCAGCGTGGGCATAATCTGGCGCAGGCCCGGTCGCGACGCCTCGTAGCCCGCAAAGAACAGCGCGAGCACCAGCGCCACCACGACAAGCATGGCAAGCGCCGCCTGCTCAACGCCTGCCAGCAACGCCGCGGCCATTACCGCTGGCACCGCCAGCAGCAGTGGGATCTCCAGTTTTGCGAGTAGGCGCAAGACGCGATAATCCGCCATCCCATCACGCCCTATAAAACACATTGTCGGCAAAAAAGTCGGCGGGCGGCTCCATGCAGGCAATCTCACCGTCGAACATCATGGCAATGTCATCGGCAACCTGCTCGGCAAAACCCAGATCGTGCGTTGCCATGATGACGGTACCGCCGGCCTCCGCATGGTCGCGCAGGGCGCGGGCGATGATGCGACGGCTGGCCAGGTCCAGACCCTTGGTGGGCTCATCGAGCAATAGCAGCTCGGGGCCGATCAACAGCAGCTTTGCCAACGCAAGCAGCTGGCGCTGCCCGCCCGAAAGATCGTACGGATGGCGCCCATCCAAGCCGGACAATCCCAGACTCGTCGCGCGCTCTCGCGCCATAGCCTCGTCATATCCGCAGGTCGAAGCCCATTCCATCAGCTCCTCGCGCACCGTCTCGGCAACCAGCAGCGCCTTGGGATTCTGAGGCAGCAATGCCGCCGAGGCCGCCCCACGCTCCATATGCCCACGCTGCAACTTAACCGTCTTGGCCAGCACCGAAAGCATTGTCGACTTACCGCAGCCGTTACCGCCCACAACAGCATGCACCGCGCCTGCCGAAAACGACGCATCGAGCCCGCGCAGCACCCAGCCGGACGCTCGATCGTAGCGAAACCAGCCCCCTGCCAGGGTGGTAGCCGACCCAGCGTGCATTTTTGGGAGTATTCGGCATCCACCGGCGCACGATGGCGCCCCCGAGTCGTCTTGCGACAGGATTTGCGCCTCAAATTCAGCCGTTTTGTCCGATTTCGGTCTTTTTTTTGCGCCCGGAGCGCCCACGCGCGGGTCCAAATAGCCCGGCCGGCCACTGGCGCTGCTGAAAACTCCGTTTTTTGCACGCCGCGAGCCACCCCACCCTGGCACCTCGCCAGAAAACAGCTCTTCGCGATGCCCCAAGGAGGCGATGTCAGCGACCTCGCATACGCGCCCGCCCTCAATCCGATACGCGCACGTCGCGTATTCGAGCATCGGGCGCGGCTGGTGCGTTGCCACAACAACCGTGCAGCCCAGCTCGCGATTCACGCGAAACAGCGCATGCAGAAAATTTTTCTCGGCAACGGGATCCAATTGGGACGTGGGCTCGTCGAGCAGCAGCACGCGAGGGCGCAACGCCAGCACGGCTGCAAGCGACAGCAGCTGCTTGCGTCCGCCCGAAAGCGCATCGGTATCGCGGTGGAGCCAATCCTCCACCCCAAAGAAATAACTGGTCTCAGCCACGCGACGGCGCATCTCGTCGCGCGACATGCCTAAGTTTTCCAGGCCAAACGCCATCTCGTGCCACACGGTTTCGCACACAATCTGGTTCTCGGGGTCCTGAAACACATAGCCCACGCGCTCCGCGGACGCGCGAACGTCCATGTCGGCAACGCTTTCGCCCAGCATGCGCAGCTCGCCGGAGCATTCGCCCGCCGGCGAAATCTCGGGCTTGAGCAACGAGAGTAATGTCGACTTGCCCGACCCGGTACCACCGACAAGCAACGCAAACGTCCCTTGGGGAACACGCCAATCGAGCCCCTCGAACACCGGCACTTCGGCCCCGGGGTAGGCAAAGCGCAGGCCCCGCACTTCAATCGCCGGCATATCCGAGCCGCACACCGCGTCCGCCATGATGCTCCCGTCCAACCGAGCCATCAGCCAAACCTCTTCTCGTCAATCGCATGCAGCACGCAGGGCAGCGCCATCCAGGTCGCGTATACAACATAGCCAGGCCACGGCGCTGGCACCGAAAGCTGCGGGTAAAACGAATACTGCATCGTCGCGGTCCACGCCACTGCCGCCGTGGCCACGCCAAACAGCGCAAGCCCAACCAGCGCGGCAACGTCGCCGCGCGCCAGCCGATACCGCGCGTACGTCGTGCGACGCGCCGCGGCGCCCCACCCACGGGAGCGCATGGCGTCCGCACGCTCCAGCGAATCTTCCATGCCCCAGCCCATCAACACGCTCGATGCCCGTAGGCGCGAACGCACGGGGTCGGCCGGCGCGCGGCCCGGCACTTCAATCGCATCCTGCACCGCCAGCACCGTGCGACCGCGACGCAAAAACTGCGGGATAAGCCGCATACACATCGAGATCATGAGCGCGATCACCGGCGCGGTGTTACCCAAAAGCGCAAGCACCCTGTCGTAGCTAAGCATCGACGCCGCGGCCTCAAACCACAGCACGCTCGCCACAAACAGCCCGCCCATGCACAGGCCGTATACCATGCTCTCCAGATACACCGCACGCATGCCAATACGGAACAGTTCCGTCGAGCCCGAAGCGCTAAATAACGGGTTGAGCACCGCGATAATCAAAATCACCGGCAGCTGCCAGCGAAGCGCCCCCAACGTGCGTGCGACGCCGCGCGTCGCAAACCCATACGCCAGCCCGCCCGCAAGCGACAGCGCAAGCAGCACCGGTTGCATCGAGAACATGGTGAGCCCCAGCGTCAGCACCATGTAGAGCGCCGGCACCGCCGGATGCGACATCGAGAATGCCGCGACGGGCTCGTTGCCCGATTCCTCTCGCATGATATCCACGGACACCCCCATCCCCTCGCTCAAACGCCAACGCCGCAGTGCCGCCGCCATGCACAACCAGCGCAAACGTCACGCCGGCGGCACCGACATCAGCCGCCATGCGCCAATCGTTACGCGCTCATCATATGCCTGCGGTATCATATTGCGCCGTGTATCGTTTCCAAACACACGTCTCTATAACGTAACAGGAGATCACATGGACGCAACCGCAATTATCCTCGCCGCCGGCGAGGGCACCCGCATGAAGTCGAACCACTGCAAGGTTTCGCACAAGATCCTGGGCAAGCCCATGGTCCAGTGGATCGTCGACGCCACCATCAAGGCCGGCTGCAGCCGCGTCGTGGTCGTCATCGGCAGCCACGCCGACGAGATGCGCGCCCTTATCGACGGCGCCTACGCCAACAGCGCCACCAAGGTCGAGTGCGTCGAACAGACCGAGCGCCTGGGCACCGGCCACGCCGTAAAGGTCGCGCTCGAGGCATGCGGCATCATGCAAGGCCCCGTCGTCGTGCTCAACGGCGACCTGCCGCTCATCACCGCCGACACCGTCGCCAAGTTCGCGCAGACCGTCGCCGGCGGCGAGCTCGCCTGCACCGTCATGACCATGACCCCGCCCGATCCCTTTGGCTACGGCCGCATCAAGCTGGGCGCCGACGGCCAGATCGAGCGCATCATCGAGCAGAAGGACTGCACGCCCGAGCAGGCCGCCACGCTGCTCGAGTGCAACGCCGGCTGCTACGCCTTCGACGGCGCGCAGCTCGCAGCCCACATCAGCGAGATCGGCAACGACAACGCGCAGTCCGAGTACTACCTGCCCGACATGCTCGAGATTCTCAAGGGCCACGGCCAGGCAGTCTCCATCTTCCACTGCGACGACTACCGCGACGGCCTGGGCGTCAACAGCCGCATCCAGCTCGCGCAACTCACCGCTATCGCGCGCGACCGCATCAACGAGCACTGGATGGCCGAGGGCGTTACCTTCATCGACCCCACGCAGGCCTGGATCGGCCCCGACGCCGTCATCGGCCGCGACACCGTCGTGTGGCCGCAGACGCACCTGATCGGCCACGTCACCGTGGGCGAAGAGTGCCAGCTCGGCCCCAACAGCCGCCTCACCGACACCACCGTTGGCAGCGGCTGCACCATCGATGAGACCATCGCCATCGAGGCTGTCATCGAGAACGGTGTCGACTGCGGCCCGCGCGCCTACCTGCGCCCGGGCACCCACATGCTCGATGGCTCCAAGGCCGGCACACACGTGGAAATCAAGAAGTCCACGATCGGCGAGGGCTCCAAGGTGCCGCACCTGTCCTACATCGGCGACACCACCATGGGTTCCGGCGTCAACGTGGGCGCGGGCTCCATCACCTGCAACTACGACGGCGTGCACAAGCACAAGACCGTCATCGGCAAGGATGCCTTCATCGGTTCCGATACCATGATGGTCGCGCCCGCCCAGATCGGCGACGGCGCGCTCGTGGCCGCCGGCTCCGTCATCACCGAGCCGGTCCCGGCTGACGCACTCGGCCTGGGCCGCGCCCGTCAGCTAAATATTGAGGGCTGGGCCGCCGATTATCGCCGCCGTCTGCACGAGGACGACGAGGTATAACGTTTTACCAAACATCTAAGGAGCTGTTCCCATGGGGATGGCTCCTTTTTCTATGCTGACCTGCGCGACCGGATGAGTGGTCGGTTCGTGTCCGTTGACGGTAAAGACGTTATCAAGACCCGATAAACCCCGCCGCGCGGTTACAATGCAACAAGGCATCTATATGGCATTCGATATATAAAGGAGAAGGGTAATGCCGATTAATGATCCCGAGAAGTCGGAGAATATGCGCAAGTCCATCCGCGTGTATTCCGGTTCCTCCAACCGTCCCCTCGCTCAGAAGATCGCTGAGTACCTTGGGGTCGAGCTTTCGGGCCTTACGCTAAAGCAGTTCGCCAACGGTGAGATTTACGCCCGCTACGACGAGACCGTCCGCGGCGCCGACGTCTTCCTGATTCAGTCCGTGGCCGGCGGCAACGTCAACGACATGCTCATGGAGCTTCTCATCGCCACCGACGCTGCCAAGCGCGCATCCGCCCGCTCCATCACCGCCGTCATCACCCACTACGGCTATGCCCGCCAGGACCGCAAGGCCGGCCCGCGCGAGCCCATCACCGCCCGCCTCGTCGCCAACCTGCTCGAGCGCGCTGGCGTCAACCGCATCATCACCCTCGACCTGCATCAGGGCCAGATTCAGGGTTTCTTCGATATCCCGGTTAACCACCTATCTGCACTGCCGCTGTTTGGCCAGTACTACAACGACATGCACTTCGACACCGACAACCTGGTCGTCGTCTCCCCCGACGTGGGTCGCGCCAAAGCTGCCAAGAAGCTCTCCGACATGCTCGGCTGCAGCCTCGCCATCGCCCACAAGGGCCGTCCGCGCCACAACGCCGCCGAGGTCATGGGCATCATCGGTGACATCAAGGGCAAGACCTGCATCATCAATGACGACATGATCGACACCGCTGGCACCCTGTGCGCCAACGTCAAGGAGCTCAAGGCCATGGGTGCCGGCGACATCTACGTGTGCGCCACCCACGGCATCTTCTCGGGCCCGGCCATCGAGCGCCTGAACGACGCCCCCATCGTCGAGTGCCTCGTCACCGATGCCATCCCCGTCGAGGTTGGCGGCAAGATCAAGACTATCTCGGTCGCCGAGGAGTTCGCCGAGGCCATCTCTGCCGTTTACCACGAGGAGCCCGTCTCCACGCTCGTCGGCGGCGACTTCGCGCTGTAATCCAGCGCGCAGCGCATCATCTTTGGTGTTTTTAAAGGGTCGGAGGCTCGCTTCCGACCCTTTTTTCTGCCCCTCGACAACCCGCCTTGGACAGTTAGTTCAGATTTGTATTAATGTGGCATTCGTTTGGGCCATTTAATGCGTCGAAAACTCTCTTGCCGGCATAATTCCGCTCGATTCCTCCACCTATGGATCTCTTCACCATGCCATTGGCCCCATTTTGCCCACCGAGTCCCTCAACAACGGCAATACACCCCGGTCGCCTTGTACAAATCTGAACTAACTGTCCAGCACCCATCTCAGTAGATGCCTCCAAGGCCAACCCATCACTCCATTCTCCACTTTTCCAAGGCATTCCGTATGATGTCGTTACCGCCCGCGGCGCGCGACGCCCCTTTGAGCGAAAACAACGGCACGGCCATATCATTTCGCCAACGGCTTAGTACCTTATAGCTATGACAACCGTAATTTCACACCTCTCCGCCCTTCGCGCAATTCGCCGCGCTCGACGGGCGTACTCCGCCCTTCCCTGGGACGCCATCGATGACGAGCAACAGACACAAGCCCTCGTAGGTTGCGTTCCCAACAAGGACGCCATAGACTTTGCGGCCCTTGCAATACTTGACGCCTGGAGCGAAGACGACTCCGAGCGTCTAGACCTCTTTGTTGCGAGCGGCAGCAACAGACGGCCCGACGGACGGCTCCTCCAGCACACCATCACCGCCCCTCTCCCCCAGGGCGCGATCATGCACATCGAAGCCGACATCTACGCAACGTCTCCCGCCATGACGGCCATGCTTTGTTCCAAAAATGAATCGGTTGCCAAAACCTTGATGCTTCTCATGGAACTGCTCGGAACCTACTCACTTCCGCCCGAAGCAACTTACCCCATCGCCTACGACGACACGTGGCCCGAGGCCAACAGCTTCGAAACGATGGACGATCTCGATTGCCAGGGTGATCAACCGACACCCGAAAAGCAATCCGAAACCCGCTACGAACAGGCACACTACAAATGCGAGCCCGCCACAACCATCGAAGAGCTCGAGGCGGTCGCACGGTTTGCCAAAAGTAGTTCCTACGCCTCGTTTCGCACAGCTATCAAACTCGCCCGGGCCGGATCCGCATCCCCAGCGGAATCATTGATGTTCGCCGTCCTGGGCGCACCCATGCGCTTTGGCGGATTCGGGTGTTGCAGCCTGCCCATGGGAGGCCTGCTGCTCAACTATCGAGTCGATTTCGACACCCTTGCGATCAACATGTCCTCGGGCATCCCTTACGCCATCTGCGACTTATATTGTCCAGCCGCCGGAGTCGACAACGAATACAACGGAATTGGACATGAGCTTCAAAACGCTCGCATCCACGATGGCAATCGCAACAATGGCCTTAAGGCCATGGGTATCCACGTCCTGGTTATCAATCGCGACCAAATGAAGGACCTTGTTGCACTCGAAGCCTTCGCCCAGACGATGCATCGACTTGCGGGAGTTCGATTCCGCTACCGCATCAAGGGTTATCGCAAGCGTCAGGCCGCCTGGCTCAACACCCTGCGGGCCGGAATCGGCCTCGCGCCGGTCTAAAAGACTTTTACCCAGTGTTACCGAGCATGGCTGGACAGTTAGTTCAGATTTGTATAAACAGACGGCTAATGTCGAGGTGGTTTGCCGCCATCCCGGCGCCAATCACCTCATTTGAAGACTCAAAAGATCTGAAATAGCACAAATTGTGCTCCCCAAAGCGCCGTGACAATTCCGTGGCCCCGATTTTGGCAGTCAAAGATCTCTTGGTTTATACAAATCTGAACTAACTGTCCATCCCGGCTTCTGACGACTTTCCAAACGCCCTCATGCAGCCTCAATCACCCTCCATTTGACAGCAGCAACGGGGTCGCTCACCATAGCAGGCGACAAATCGATGAAAGGAAGCACATGGCAGCTGCACAGCCGCTTAAGATTCGCATGGTTGCCGGACTTGGCAACCCTGGCGATGAGTATGCCGAGACCCGCCACAACGCAGGCTTTAAGGCGATCGACGAGCTGGCGCGTCAGGCCGGCGTCACGTACTGGAAAAACCAGGCCGGCGCCGAGGTCGCGCTCATCAACATCAACGATCCAGAGGAAGAGGGCGGCAAGCGCCAGATTGTGCTGGTCAAGCCGCAGTCGTACATGAACACCTCGGGCGGCCCCATCTCCAAGCTTTGCCGCGAGTACAAAATCAAGGCCGAAGAGCTGCTCGTAATCCACGATGAGCTCGACATTCCCGCCGGCGACGTGCGCGTCAAGGTGGGCGGCGGCCACGCCGGCCACAACGGCCTGCGTTCCATCATCGACAAGATGGGCAGCCGCGACTTTAGCCGCATCCGCACCGGCATCGGCAACCCTCCCGGCAAGATGGCTGTCGCCGACTACGTGCTCAAGCAGCTGCGCGCCCGCGAGGCCGAGGACTTCCAGGACACCTGCGCCCGCGCCGCCGACGCCGCCGGCCTGGCGATTGTGCACGGCGTAATCTATGCCCGCGACCACGTCAACGGCTCCGCCTCTGCCAACGGCAAGCACTAAAACCTACCAAAAAGGGATGTTTATTATGGCAGGTTTTATATGCGAAAACGCCGCAGCGGCCGCATCGCAATAAACCCTGTGCCGCCATACATACCCAACGCCCTAAAAGGGGTCGGCCTCACCGATGTGCAAGGCCGGCCCCTTTTGTCGTTTTATCTGATAAAACCCGCCAAAATAAACCTGTCTCTTTGTGCTAGATCACTTTTCCCGCCTGCCAAAGATACACGCAAGCAACATGTCCATGAGGGTATAATTTGCACCGTATGTCTGCACAACGCCTGTGCGCGTACGGTTTTATTCGGGCTGCCGTCCATTTCCGTGGAGGCACGGTTCGGTTGCCCTAACAAGAGAGGGGTTCTATGTATAAGATCCTGGAGAAGACGCAGTTCTCGGAGAAGGTGTTCAAGTTCCGCATCGAGGCGCCTGCAATCGCCAAGCATGCGCACGCTGGACAGTTCCTCATGGTCCGCGCCAACGAGACGGGCGAGCGTGTCCCGTTTACTCTGGCCGGCTGGAACGGTGACGAGGGCTGGGTCGAGTTCATCTTCATGGTGATCGGCAAGA
This sequence comes from Collinsella sp. LCP19S3_B6, assembly GCF_052121815.1. NCBI lineage: Bacteria > Bacillati > Actinomycetota > Coriobacteriia > Coriobacteriales > Coriobacteriaceae > Collinsella > Collinsella sp. LCP19S3_B6. The sequence goes on along the minus strand of NZ_JBQKDN010000001.1, from coordinate 83,391 downwards.
CCACCGAGATGCTTTCCACCTACGAGGCCGGCGAGTCGCTGCGCGACGTCGTGGGCCCGCTGGGCGTTCCCACCGAGATGGCCGAGGGCCCCTGCGCCGTCATTGGCGGCGGCGTCGGCCTGGCAATTGCCTTCCCGGTCGCCAAGCACCTGGTCGAGACCGGCCACGAGGTGCACGCCATCATGGGCGCTCGCACCAAGGACCTCCTGCTCATGGAGGACCAGTTCCGCGAGCTCCTCGACGAGGACCACATCCACATCACCACCGACGACGGTTCCTACGGCGAGCAGGGCGTTGTCACCGCTCCGCTGGAGCGCCTGCTGCAGGACAAGGCCGTGAGCCAGGTCTTCTGCGTCGGCCCCGTTCCGATGATGAAGTTCTCGACCCTCACCGCCCAGAAGTACGACACCCCCATCACCGCGTCGCTCAACCCCATCATGGTTGACGGCACCGGTATGTGCGGCTGCTGCCGCGTCGAGGTGGGTGGCGTGACCAAGTTCGCTTGCGTCGACGGCCCCGACTTCGATGCCACCCTGGTCGACTGGGATGACCTTCGTGCCCGCCAGGCCGCTTACCGTTCCGAAGAGGGCGAGTCCCTCAAGGCCTATGAGGAAAAGAGCTGCGCATGCCACTAGTTAACGGTCGTTTCGTTGCCGATATGAAGTCGCCCCGCACCCCCGATAACGAGGAGCCGGCCGCCGAGCGCGCCTGCGACTTCCGTCCCGTCGACAAGGGCTTCACCGAGGAGATGGCGCTGGCCGAGGCCGAGCGCTGCCTCAACTGCAAGAAGCCGTTCTGCGTCGAGGGCTGCCCCGTCAACATCAACATTCCCCGCTTTATCGAGCAAATCCGCGAGAAGGACTTTGGCGGCGCCCTCGATACCATCCGCGAGGACTCCATGCTTCCCGCCATCTGCGGCCGCGTCTGCCCGCAGGAGAACCAGTGTGAGGGCAAGTGCATCCGTGGTAAGAAGTCCGAGCCCGTGGCCATCGGCCAGCTCGAGCGCTTCCTGGGTGACCGCCCCGAGCTCGCTTCCACGCCCAAGATGGCTCCCAAGAACGGCAAGAAGGTCGCCGTCGTCGGCTCCGGCCCGTCCGGCATCACCTGCGCCGGCGAGCTCGCCCGTAACGGCTTTGACGTCACCGTCTTTGAGGCCTTCTTTACCGGCGGCGGCGTGCTGGTCTATGGCATCCCCGAGTTCCGTCTGCCCAAGGCAGTCGTCAAGCGCGAGATTGACGGTCTGGAGGACATGGGCGTCAAGTTTGAGTACAACTCCGTCGTGGGCAACATGGCCACGGCCGATGAGCTGTTCGAGCAGGGCTTCGACGCCATCTACGTGGCGACCGGCGCTGGCCTGCCCAAGTTCCTCAACGTCCCCGGCGAGAACCTACCCAACGTCTTCTTCGCTAACGAGTACCTCACCCGCGTGAACCTGATGAAGGCCAACAAGTTCCCCGAGTACGACACCCCCACCAAGCACGGCAAGAACGTCGTCGTCTTTGGCGGCGGCAACGTGGCTATGGACGCTGTCCGTACCGCCAAGCGCCTGGGCGCCGAGCACGCCATCATCGCCTACCGTCGTACCGAGGACGAGATGCCCTGCCGCCGCGCCGAGCTGCACCATGCCAAGGCCGAAGGCGTCGAGGTTCTGCCGCTCGTCTCCCCGCTCGAGTTTGTCGCTGGCGAGGACGGCTCCGTGTGCGCCGTCAAGGTCCAGAAGATGGAGCTCGGCGAGCCTGACGAGTCCGGCCGTCGTCGCCCGGTGCCCATCGAGGGCGCCATCGAGGAGATTCCCTGCGACGTCGCGATCTCGGCTATCGGCACCAACGCCAACCCCTTCGCTGCCAAGATCGGCGGCAAGATGGAGCTCAACAAGTGGGGCTACATCGTCGCCGACGAGGAGACCGGCCAGACCACCGATCCCCGCATCTGGGCCGGCGGCGACATCGTTACCGGTGCCGCTACGGTCATTCTGGCGATGGGCGCCGGCAAGAAGGCCGCCGCTTCCATCACCAAGAGCCTGCTGGGTGAGTAATCACCTACAGCGCTGGCCACCAAACGGCAAAGTCCCCGTCGGGCACACGCCCGGCGGGGACTTTTTCTATGTCGGCCGCCCGATCACCATAAAGGTGCCTGTCCCCTTTGTGATGGCTTTTGGTCGGCTAGCCTTCGAGCTGAGCCACCTTGTAGCGGTAGGCAGCGGCTATGACGTCTTTGCAGCCCTCGCGACCCAGCTTGGCGCGGTTGACGACGATATCCTTGCCGCTCGTCATCTTCCACTTTCCGGCGCTGTAGCGCTTATAGAACGCCTCGCGTGCCTTCTGCTGCTGCTTGACCAGCTTGGCGCCCTTCTTTTTGTTGAGCCCACGCTTCTTGCGCACGATCTCGACGCGGTCCTCAAAGGGTGCGGTCACCAACACGGCAATGTGATTAGGGTTGTTACGCAGCAGGTAATCGGACAGGCGACCCTCGATAATGCAACTCTCGGTCTCGCCCAGGTCCAAAATCACCTGGCTCATCTTTTGGAACAACTTGTCCGAGTACGAACGCGCATCGTAGCGGTCGGGCAGAAACGCCATGTTTTCCACGGCCAGACGCTCGTCATAGGCGGCCATCTTATCGAGCGACTCACCCGCGCGCATCGACGCACGCACCAGCAGCTCGTTGTCGTACAGCGGAATTCCCAACTCGTTGGCAAGCATGCGGCCAATCTCGTGGCCCTCGGCGCCAAAGTCGCGCGCGATGGTAATGACCACAGGATTCTTCTTGTTCTCCAGATCGCTCATCGCGATTCCTTTCTCTATGTGACAAAGGGACAGTCCCTTTGTCACATTCATTTTGCCCCCACCTTCGTCCTGGTTTCCCAAGTGCGGCAGATTGCCCCGAAAGAGGAGCGCCGCGTACTAAATGTACGCAAGCGACGATTGAGGGGCAAGATGCCGTGCTTGGGGAAGCAGGACTATGCGGCCACAATGCGACGCTGATATGCCCTCACCAGCAGCGAGATACCAAAGTTGAGCACAAAGTACATCGCAAACACCAGGCCGTAGAGCATAAGCACCTGCGACAGGTCGATCGCGTGGGCCATCACGACGTTTGCCGTGTACATGAGCTCGGCCACGTTAATGCCCGAAAGATACGAGCTGTCCTTGATGACGGTCGTGCACTGGCTAAACAGCGCCGGAATGATCGTCTTAAACGTCTGCGGCAGAATGATATAGCGCATGGTGGCAAAGAAGCCGAAGCCCTGGCTCTGCGCCGCCTCAAACTGGCCGCGCGGAATCGAGTTGAGGCCGCCACGCACAATCTCGGCCATAACAGCGCTGGTAAACAGCGTAAAGGCGATGGTCGAAATCACAATGTCCAAACCCTGCACCGTAAAGTAGATAAACAGGATCCACAGCAAGTTTGGCGTGCAACGGAACAGCTCGATATAGGCGCTCACCAAAATACGGAATGGACGGGGCGCGTAGCTTTTAACGAGCGCCAGCACCGTGCCAAAGATGAGCGAGAAAAAGATCGACAGCGCCGAGATCTCGATCGTCTTAACAAAGCCGCCCCAAATGTAGAGCAGGTTGGTCGCGTTGAAGATTTCCATGCGCTAGGCCTCCTCTACGTTGTCGAGCCCCAGCTCGGCCAGGCTCATGCCGCGCGGGCGCTCCTTGGAGCGGCGCTCGAGCCATTGCACCAGCATGGCGAGCGGAAAGCAGATGATGAAATACATAAGGCAGCAGACGATGTATCCCTGCAGGTAACCGTACAAACTCACAAAGTTATCGGAACGGTACATAAGGTCGCCGCCGGCCACAAGCGCCAGCACCGACGTGTTTTTGACCAGGTTGAGTGCCTGGTTACACAGAGGCGGCAGAATGATCTTGAACGTCTGGGGCAGCACGATGTAGCAGTATGCCTGCGCACGGGTGAAGCCCTGGCTCTGGGCCGCCTCCATCTGGCCACGCGGAACGGCCTCGATACCGGTACGGATGACCTCCGAAATGTAGGCAGCGTGATACAGGCCCACGCCCAAGAAGCCCAGCACAAACGGCGCGATACGCACCGGCTGGTCGGCACCGGTTATGGCCTGCAAAAACTGCGGACCGGCCATGTACATAAAGAGCACCTGCACGGGCAGCGGGGTGTTCTGGTAAAACTCCACGTACACGCGGCTTATGGCGCGCAGAACGCGAGAACGAGTGGTAGAGAACACGCCCAGCAGCGTGCCCAACACCAGCGACAGCAGCAGGCCGGCAACGACCACCTGCATCGTCACGCCAAAGCCCTCCCAGAAGGGCCCCATGTTTTGGAATGTCGTCGACCAGCGGTCGGCGTCAAACAATCCTTCGAGCATTTGATTCCTTCCTTGGACGATGCGCCTATACAAGACCCCAGGTCTTGACCTCTTGGTCGAGCCAGCCGTCGGCCAGGCGATCGCATATCACCTGATCGACCACGGCCGAAAGATCGCAGCCCTTCTTGGTCGCCACGCCGTAGCCCTGCTCGCCAAACTTGACCTCGGGTTGCAGCAGCTCGACGGTCTCGTTCATGTAACCGGCCAGCGTGGAGCGGTCCATGGCAAAGACGTCGATATTGCCGGCATCGAGCGAACTCTTAATGATGGGGTAGCCGCTAAAGGCCCTAAACTCGGGCTCGCAGCTAAAGCCGTTGTCCTTGATCATCTGCTCGATCAGGCCCTGCGTGGTGGCACCCTGGCTCACGCCAATGACCTTGCCGTCCAGGTCCTCAATCGAGGTAAAGCCCGAACGCTTCTTGACCATGAGTCCCACGTAGTCGGTGCGGTACGGCGTCGAGAAATCCCAGCTCTTCTTGCGCTCGTCGGTGATGGTGTAGGTCGCCGCGACCACGTCGAGCTGGCCGTTATCGATCAGTGGGCCGCGCGTCTTGGGCGTTACGTCGGTAAACTCGACAAGCTCCTGGGCACGGGCCTCCTTGTAGCTCACGCCAAAGACGGCAGCGGCGATCTGGTAGCACAAATCGACCTCCATGCCCTCAAAGCGGCCCTTGGCGGTGTCGTAATAGCCGTAGCCAGGAACGTCCTTCTTAACGCCGGCATTCAGATGGCCACGCGACTTGATGGCCGCAAGCTTAGACCCCTTGTCGGAGCCCTCGCCGCCGGTGGAGTTGTCGCAACCGGTAAGCGCGGTCCCCGTCAGCGCGAGCATACCGGCGCCCGCCAGCTGCAAAAAGTGGCGGCGCGACACGGCCGCCCTCGTCATATCCGTCATGTCCATCACCGCGCCTAGTGCAGAATCTTGGACAAAAACTCGCGGCAGCGCGGGTTCTCGGGGTTATCGAAGAAGTGCTCGGGTGTGCCCTCCTCTAGGATGCGGCCGTCCTCCATAAAGATGACGCGGTCGGCCACCTGGCGCGCAAAGCCCATCTCGTGCGTCACGCAGATCATGGTGATATCCTCCTGCGCGAGCTCAATCATAACGTCCAGGACTTCCTGGACCATCTCGGGGTCGAGCGCCGAGGTCGGCTCGTCAAACAGGATGATGGGCTGCTTGGTGCACAGGGCACGGGCAATGGCGATGCGCTGCTGCTGACCGCCCGAGAGGTTCTGCGGATACTCGCCGGCCTTATGCGCCATGCCGACGCGCTTGAGCGCGGCGATGGCGATCTCGGTCGCCTCCTCCTTACTCTTCTTTTGCAGCTTGATGGGCGCGAGCGTCAGGTTGCCCAGCACCGTCATGTTGGGATATAGGTTGAACTGCTGAAACACCATGGAGCTGTACTTGCGAGCCATCTCCAGATGATTCTTCTTGGTGAGCGGCGTACCGTCGATGATGACCTCGCCCGACGTGGGCTCCTCCAGATAATCGACGCAACGGATGAGCGTGGACTTGCCCGAGCCGGAAGGCCCGATCATTACGAGCTTCTCGCCGCGCTTGACGGTGAGGTTGATATCTTTGAGCACATGCAGGTCGCCAAAGTACTTGTTGAGATGCTTGATCTCGATCATGTCTGCCATGAATATCCCTTCCCTGCGCTTACACGAATTGCTCTATTTTACGGAAAGAACCACGTTTCCGCAGCCCACACTACATTCCCGTAAAGAACCCGCAACCTTTAACCCACTCATTGGGGACAGACTTAAATGAGTACCCAATGAGAGGGCACTCATTTAAGCCTGTCCCCAATGAGCGCCCAATGACCAGCCAAGGGAGGCGCCCTTCATCGGCCAACAAAAAAGGGGGCGCGACCGCAATGGTCACGCCCCTCAACACCAACTATGTACCGCTCGGCCCTACACGAGTTTGCCGCCGACAATCTTGGCGGCTGCAGGCTTATCGAAGTTGCCGCCGGTGGCCTTGCCGAGCGCCCCCATAACCTGGCCCATCTGCTTCTTGGATGTGGCGCCCAGCTCGGCGATGACCTGCTCAATCAGCGTCTCGAGCTCCTCGCCCGAAACCTGGGCGGGCAGCAGGCTCTCCAGAATCTTGACCTGCTCGGTTAGGTTGTCGGTACGATCTTGATCGGTACCGGCCTTGATGGACATCTCCAACGTCTCGCTTGTCTGCTTAATCAGACGCTTGATCATGCTGTTGACGTCTTCCTCGGTCACGTCGCGGCGCTCGTTGACCTCGATGTTCTTAACCTCGGCCTTGACCTGGCGAATGATAGACAGGCGAACCTTGTCCTTGGCCTTCATGGCGGCAATCATTTCCTGCTGCAGCTCTTCGTTGGTCATCTGCAAATCCTCCTCAATAACATGGGCGGCACTCGCACGAGCACCGCCCCTTGATTACTCAGTCGTCGACGAATCGTCGGTCGAGCTCTTGGTGACGCCCTTCAGGCTCACGTTATAGGGCACGTCCTTGGGCATGGGGTTGACGGTAATGTCGGCATCCTTCGTGTACTTCTCCAGCCACTCGTTGTATGCCGTGCCCGATGCCTGGGTCTTCACCACATTGGAAACGTACTTCTTAATAGCCTTGGGCACCTGATTGATGTCATCGACCTGGCCATCGACATGGAAGTAGTCGGTGCACTTGATGATGTGGTAGCCATACGTCGACTCGACCACGTCGCTCACATCGCCCTTGTTAAGGCCCTCGAGCGCCGTCTGGTAGCTGTCGACAAAGGTGGTGAGCTTATCCCAGCCCACGTCACCCTTCTTCTCCTTGGAACCGGTGTCGTCGGAATACTGCTTCACGGCATCCTCAAAGCTCAGCTCGCCGGAGTTGATCTTATCCAGGCACTCCTGCGCCTTGGCCTTGGCGGCGGCCTTGTCCTCGTCGGAAGCGTCGGAATCAACCTTGATCAGGATGTTCGACGAGCGGCGGGCATCGTTGTAGTTAGACAGGTTCTCGTTAATGTAATCGACAATCTCGTTGTCCTTGGGCTTGCTGGTGGGAGCAACGGCATCCTTAAGCTTCTGCTGCGCCAGGCTCTCCTTGAGCGAGTCCTTGTAGGTGTCCTCGGTATAGCCGTAGGTCTTAAGGGTCTCCTTAAAGGTCTTGGCGCCCCCCGCGCTCTTGCAGGCGTCCTTCCAAGCCTTCTCTACTTCCTCGTCCGAAACCGTCACGCCGTTCTCCTTCTGCGCCTGCTGGAGCAGAATCTGCTGCGTATAGGAATCGATGAGCTGTTTGCGGTACTTCTTGGGCGTCAGGTCGTTATTGACCAGATACTGCGCCCAATCCTTGTCCTTGGTATAGCCGTAGGACGTGCGCATGCTCATGATCTGCTTGGTTACGGTGTCCTCGGTGAGGTTGGTTCCGTTGACGGTAGCAGCCACGCCGCCGGTCAGTTTGTAACCCGAGTTATTGTTCTCGGTCTGCGACATCAAACCGGAGCACGCCATGGCCGAGACGGAAAGCAGCATTGCCAGCACGCCGATAACCACCAGAACGATCTTGACGGTCTTGGACACGCGGGTTTTGCGCGCCTTTTTACGAGAGCTCGACGCGGCGCGGGCCTGCTGCTCGGGCGTCGGTGCGGCCTCTGGGTTCTTTTTCTTGTTTGCCATAGTTGGCCTTTCGCATCACGAATCGAACAAACGTCATTGTGTCACAACGCGGCCCCCGCGGCACACCTGGTGCATGGGGGACAGGTTAATCTGCACCATTTTGGTGCAAAGGTGCCAGTCTTAGAAGTGGCGGCGGATGGCGTCGACCATGCCCTGGGACGAAGTCTGACCGAGCACGTCGGCTGCGGCGTCGGCATCCATAAAGATATTCATAAGCGCTTGCAGGGCCTCGACCTGGCCGCCCGGCTCGGCAATACCCAGATTGATGATGATCTGCGCCGGCACGGGGGCACCCATGCCCGCCATAGCATTGAACGTCACGGGCGCGGAGGGCTTAATCACCGCGATATAGGGCTTAGCCACAAACCCCGGATCGGTATGCGGAATGGCAATATTGGCCGCCGGCATGGCGAGGCCCGTGGGATAGATGTCCTCGCGCGTACGGACGGCATCGAGCCAACCGGACGCAATGTAGCCGCGCGGAGCAAGCTCGCCCTCGAGTCGCGCAAACACCTCATCCGGCGTCGCGCACTCCCAATCAAAAAACACCAGCTCAGGCGCGAATAGCATCTCGGCGTTATCCGCCATACCGTCCTCCAAAGTTGCATGAGGTTCACAATGCCCCATATGATAGCGAAACCAGACAGGCAAGGTTAGTCGAGGATCCCAATCATCTCGAGTGCGCGGGCAGGCGTCAAGCACACCTCGGGCATCGCCTCCAGCATGCGCCGGTCGCTCGTGACCACGTAGTCAACATCTGCCGTCTCGCCCGAAGCGATGATGAGGTTGTCTTCGAGATCCGGCATGCGCTTGCCAAGCATGCGCGCCATCTCGCACTCTGCCAACGAAAGCGGAGAGGCAGTTGCCACCTGCATCATGTGCTCGATGCAGGCCCATGACGCCGAGGTAAACGGCACGTTAATCCCATTCGCATTCCGCCGGGCCAGACGCCGAGGCAGGATATAGAACACATCCTTTGCCGTCGTGGGCGTGTACAGAAGGTCAATCTTTCCCGCCTCGGCCAGTTCAACTAATCTCTTCGCTTCGTCGAACGCCCCCTCTTGCAGGTAATAATCGAGCCAAACGTTCGTATCTACCAAGAGATGCTTTGCCTCGATCATCGACAATTCGCCTCAATATCGGCAATCATCGTGTCATACATATCATCTCGTACGGCATCCCAGTCTTCCGCAGATGATCCAAATGGCGCAAAATCCGAAGCATTTAGCCCCAGCGATGAAAAAGCTAGGCCACACCCCTGCTCGGCCAGGCTCTCCGCGCGGGGTGCCTCGCGCTTATCCGTCACCATAAATCCCGGCAACGCTTGATGCTCGACAAGATAGGCCCAAAGCGCACGAATGGCATCGCTCGGCCCCAATCCATTGCGTGTCAGGACCGCATCGCCACCAGCCTTGAGCATAGGATCGATTCGTGTGTTGAGCTGCACCGTTGCTGCACCCATAGCGGCTCCTCTCTACTTGCTAGCAGTATAGCAAACATAAAAGGCCACGCAAAAGGGCCCCGCCCACACACGGACGAGGCCTATCGGATTTCTTGGAATGGGAATGGTGCCCGTCACGTTATCCAGAGCCCAAAATCAAAGAGATATTAAGCTGATTGGGGCACATGTGATTCCATATGCCCCAATCAGCTTTTTTGATAGTTTACGTCGCAATGAAAACCAGGTGAATCCTTTTACGCACGATGGCGCGCCGGATCAATTGCCACCTTACCGCTCTCCAGCACGTGGACGCGGCCGTCAGCGAGCATCTGCACGACTTCGGGATACAGCACGTGCTCGATCGCGTGAATGTGCTCCTCGAGCGTATCGACATCCCAGCCTTCCTCAACGGCCAGCGCGCGCTGGGCGATGATGGGACCGTTGTCGTAGATCTCGTTGGCAAAATGCACGGTCACACCGGTCACCTTGACGCCGCGCGCAAAGGCATCGTCGATCGCATGCGCACCGGTAAAGCTCGGCAGCAGCGCCGGATGCAGATTGACAACGCGGTTGGGGAACGCCGCCAGCAGGGGTGTGTGCACCATGCGCATGTAGCCAGCCATGACCACATACTCGCAGCCGCGCTCGAGAAGCTCGTGCGCAATAATCTCGTCGGCGGCGATAGGGTCGGCGTAGACATCCTTGGAGAGCGTCAGCGTCTGGATACCCGCACGCTCTGCACGCTGCAGGCCCTTGGCCGAAGGACGGCTCGACACCACGAGCTCGATCGAAGCATTGAGCTTGCCGGCGGCAATCAGGTCGACGAGCGCCTGCAGGTTGGTGCCCGAACCGCTGATGAGCACGCCGATCTTGAGCGGATCGGCCGTGTCGGTACCGGTCGGACGGGTGTAGGGCACAAAGTCCAAGCCCTCGGCGGCAGCCGTCTGCTCGTTAGCGCTCATCGGAGTACACGACCTTACCGGAGCCCTCGACGCATTCGCCCACGCGGAACGGCTTCTCGCCCAGCGCGACCAGGGCATCGGTTACCGCGGCCTCATCTTCGGGAGCGACAATCAGGCACAGGCCGACGCCCATGTTGAAGGTCTTGCATGCCTCGTTGGGCGTAAGCTCGGCCTGGTGCGAAACATAGGTGATGACGGGCGGAATGTCCCAGCCCATCTCGGCGCCATTGCGGGTGACCACGGCGTCGACGTCGTCGGCCAACGCACGGTTAAGGTTCTCGGTGATGCCACCGCCGGTGATATGAGCGATGGCGTGCACCGGAGCGCCGCCGCGGAGCAGCTCAAGAATCGGCTTGACGTAGATGCGCGTGGGGGCCAGCAGAGCGTCTGCCAGTGATGCGCCGCCGAGCTCCTCGAGCGGACGGCTCAGCTCCTCGGCCTTAGCGGCGGCCTCGGGCGTACCCGGCTTGATGCCGTCAACGCCGATGACTTTACGCACGAGCGAGTAGCCGTTGGAGTGCACGCCGGTGGAGGGAAGGCCCAGAATCACGTCGCCGGGGCGGACGTTGGCGGGGTCGAGCATCTTGGGACGGTCGACGACACCCACGGTAAAGCCGGCGAGGTCGTAGTCGGCGGGAGCCATGACGCCCGGGTGCTCGGCCATCTCGCCGCCCACGAGCGCGCAGCCCGCGAGCTTGCAGCCGTCTGCCACGCCCTTGATGATCTTTGCCATGTGCTCGGCCTCGATGTGGCCGATGGCAACATAATCCAGGAAGAACAGCGGCTCGGCGCCCGAAGCCAAAATGTCGTTGACGCACATGGCGACCAGGTCCTGGCCCACCGTCTCGTGACGGTCCATGATCTGGGCGAGGACGAGCTTGGTGCCCACGCCGTCGGTACCGCTGATCAGGATCGGGTCTTCCATATCCTTAAGTGCGGCGGCCGAGAACAGGCCGCCAAAGCCACCGATGCCACCGATAACCTCGGGACGGTTGGTATCCTTAACCATTTGCTTAATAGCGTCGACGGCGCGGCCGCCCTCGGCGGTATCGACGCCGGCATCCTCATACGTCACATGCTTGCTGTCGCTCATCTGAGCCTTCCTCTCCCACTACCGTTTGACACACAGACGCCAAACAGTGCCCATAGTTGCGTTCATATCGGCGCACACCGCAGCGGTGCGCGCCGTCATATCAACAAAACAGCAGGTAAAACCTACCAAAATAAACCTGTCCCTACATGGCAGGTTTTAGGCCTCGCCGTGCTTCTCTTCCCAGCTGCGGTCATCGTATTTCTCGACCACGGCGTCGTCGCCAAAGTGCAGCGGCTTATCCAGGTTGCGGGGCTTAAAGCCCTCCATAAACTTGTCGCGGCCAAAGCTCTCGGGAATCGCCACGGGATAACGGCCGGTAAAGCACGCATCGCAGTAGCCGCCCTTGGGCATGACCTTCAGCAGGCCCTCGACCGAAAGGAAGGCCAGCGAATCGGCGCCAATGTACTCGCAGATCTCATCGACCGTCTTGTTAGCGCTGATGAGCTGCGACTGCACGTCGGTATCGATGCCGTAGAAGCACGGCCAGATGACCTCGGGCGAGTTGATGCGGATGTGAATCTCCTTGGCGCCGGCGTTGCGCAGCATCTTGACGAGCTGCACCATGGTGGTGCCGCGAACGATGGAGTCGTCGATGACGACCAGGCGCTTGCCCTCGATATTGTCGCGCAGTGGATTGAGCTTCATGCGCACGCCCATGGCACGCAGCTCCTGCGTGGGCTCGATAAACGTACGGCCCACATAGCGATTCTTGATGAGGCCCTCGCCAAAGGGAATGCCGCTCTCACGCGAATAACCCTCCGCAGGCGGCAGACCGGAGTCGGGCACACCGATGACCAGGTCGGCATCGACGGGCTCCTCGTGTGCCAGCTGACGACCCATGTCGTAACGGCAGGCGTAGACGCTCTTGCCATTCATGATGGAGTCTGGGCGGGCAAAGTAGACCTGCTCAAAGATGCAGTTAGCGGGCTCTTCGGCAGCGGGCACGCCTTGCTCGGACACCAAGCCCTCGGCGCTGATGCGCAAGATCTCGCCGGGACGGACGTCGCGGACGTACTCGGCACCCACAATGTCGAGCGCGCAGGTCTCGGACGCAACGACCCAGCCACCAGCGCGAGTGACATGAGTGGCAGCGTCGACCGTCGCGGCGTCGTCTTGCGACGGCAGCCGCGAAACGGATGCGGCGTCGGCCTGGTCCAAGCCCTCGTCCACGAGCTTGCCCAGCACCAGCGGACGAATGCCGTGCGGGTCGCGGAAAGCATAGAGCGCCTGCTCGTTGATGAGCGTCATGGCATAGCCACCGCGCACGAGTTCCATCGTCTTGCGAATGCCCTCGCGCAAATGGCCTGTGCGCTGCGTAAAGTAGCCGATGAGCTTGGTCGCGACCTCGGAATCCGAATTGGAGAGGAACGGCACGCCCAGCTCGATGAGCTGACGGCGCAGCTCGTCGGTGTTGACGAGGGTGCCGTTGTGCGCAAGTGCGATGATGACGCTATTAATGGTCGAAAGATGTGGCTGCGAGGCTTCCCAGCTCTTGGCGCCGGCAGTGCCGTAGCGCACGTGACCCACGGCCAACTGACCAGAAAGCGTCGATAGGTCGGCGTTGGAGAACACACGGTCGAGCAGTCCCAGGTCTTTACGAACCATAACCGTGCCGCCGTCGCCCACGGCGATTCCCGCCGATTCCTGGCCGCGATGCTGCAGCGCACGCAGACCAAAGTACGTCAGTCGAGCCACGTCGCGATCGGGCGCCCACACACCAAAAACGCCGCATTCCTCATGCAGCTGGTCGGAGTCCGGATCGTACGTCGACATGGTCGTCACCTGTCCCGTGGCACGCTCGGCCGCGCGGATGGTTTCTTGAGACATGGCATCCCCTCAGAGCCTCGTTATTTGGCGTTACCTGCCCTATTATACGCACGGCAAGACAAGCACTCCCGCGCATGAACAGCGGTTTTTAAAAGCCCACCGAGCTTATTATCCGTTTTGCGACCAAACATTTTATTGGGTAGTCCACTCTCAGGGGCAACGGCCTCGAAGACTTCCCGTGCGCCGTGTCTCGCCCGCGCTAGGGGCTACATTGTTGCAATTGGGACGTTCGTCCTGTCTTTTAGCTGGTCGTCGGCGTATCCTTGTAGGCTACTACAAGACGAGAAAGGTAGCGTATGGATCGAAATCAACTCGACCCCAGTGTCCCCAGCACCACGGAGGCCAAGAAGATCCCCCTTATCATCAAGGTCTACGCAGTCCTGTGCACCCTATCTGGCGTGGGCACGCTCCCGTCAGTCGCCGTCTTTATGTGGCGGGTCATCACCGCACTCATTAACGGCAACGTCGCCGCTAAGCTCGGTGATAACACCCTGGTCGCGGTTGGCCTTATCGTCGCCGGCATTATGCTCTCGGCGGCAAGCGCGATCATCTTGATCGTCTTTGGCCTGGACCTCATCAAGGACCAGCGGCGCAATGCCGCCCGCCTGTCTTACGTCCTCATCGCATTTACCGTCGTGGAGCTTTTAGTTGACGTGATGCTCCAGGGTATCGGACCCTTCCTGCTGCGCCCCGCCGTCCAGCTTGTCATCCTCATTGCGCTGTCGGCCACCGTCGACCCCACGCTACGCCAGGAGCGCGAACTGCAGCGCCGTCTGCAAGAGATGCTCGACCGCGATGCCGCCGCCGAGGGGATGCTCGGCCGCGACGAAACCGGCGAGGGCTACATCAAGCTCAACTACTTCAACCTGTTCTGGGTATTCTTCGTCTGCAGCGTGTTAGGTCTCATTCTCGAGGAAGTCTGGCATATGGTCGTCGTCGATCCCGGCGTCTATCAGGACCGTGCCGGTATGCTATTTGGCCCCTTTAGCCCCATCTACGGATTTGGCGCGGTGCTCATGACCATGGCGCTCAACCGCTTCTATAAAAAGAATCCTCTGATCATTTTCCTGGTAAGTGCCCTGATCGGCGGCGCTTTCGAGGTGTTTGTAGGCTGGTTTATGCAGACCTCATTTGGCGTGGTGTCGTGGAGTTATTCACACATTAGGCTATTCGGCATGCCCGATCCCATCGCGGTATTGACCGGGGGACGCACATGCACGCCGTTTGCCTGCATGTGGGGCCTGGGTGGCCTCATCTGGATCAAGGTCTTGCTGCCGCGCCTGCTTAAGCTCATCAATATGATTCCATGGAAACGCCGCTACTCTGCTACCGTCATCCTGACCGCCGTCATGTTGATCGACGGCGTCATGACGTTGCAATCGCTCGACTATTGGTATCAGCGCGTCAACGGAACCGTTCGAAATATTCCCGTCGCACAGTTCTATGACAAGCATTTCGATAACGAATATATGGAGAACCGTTTTCAGAGTATGACCATGAGCCCCAAGGACGCCACACGCGTGTAGCAAACGCCAGAGCAAAATAGCTCCAACACATCAAAGCCCGCTGGCAGATCTACATGAACTGCCGGCGGGCTTTCGCTATAGACAGACTCGGATTGCCGACGAGGCCTTACGCCTCGCGCTCGACCTCGCTCACGCACTCGTTCTTGATGGTGCCGACGAGCGACTGCAGCGCATCGACCACATGCGGGCGGATATCCCCTCCAATAAGTACAAGCATGATGTCATCGCCCACGGCAAGCTCACCGCTCGCCAGCCATACGCGCACATAGCCGATGCCGGGCATCGCACGCGTCGCTTCGATGGCAGACCGTACCTTGTCGGCGTCGTAGCCAAACACCATGCCGCTTACTTTATGACCCGGCGCCACGCCATCGGTCTTGACACCACGGGCCTCAGACTTGGGCGTTGCGCGCACCACGCCGTTATGCGTCAGGTACATACCGCACGCCGGTGCCGAGGCGTCGGCCTTGGCCTCGCGCAGCCAGACATCGACCGAAGGCATCATCTTGCCATTCTCAAGCATCATTTCCCCTTATTGTCGTCGAGTAGCCTTGGGGCGGAGTTCCTTATAGCTACCCTTCGATTACCAGCCAGATTCTCTGTCAAACAGAATGAGAGCGACTAAAAGATCCCCGTCCCAAATTAGCCACCCTCGGGCAATTTATTCTTCAACCGGCGTGAGCACCATCACGGCACGCGTGTCGCTAAAGGAAAGGGAGCGGCAGGTGATGAGCGTTACGGCCTTGGTTGCCGAAGACGCACGATCACTCGCATCATAGGCCTTCGCCGATGCTCCATCCAGCATTTCGGAAAGATAGTTCTTTAGACCGTCTTCGCCATCGAAGCTCGGTGTGCGCGCTTTGTTATACGTATCCTCGACAATCTTGGTCACGAGCGGCTTGAGTTTATACGTACCGTCGCGCGTAATGTAGTACACATACTCGATGCTATCGAACTTTGCCTGGTCGGTTGTGTCCGAAATAATGTTGAACATCGAGCCGTCGTTCATATGATGGCCATAGATCGTGGTCTGCTGGTCCACCATACCGGGGGCCGTATCGTCGCAGTCCAGGAAAATTGCACCGGAAGCGTTGGATGTACCGTCAAACAACGTGTTGAGGTACTTGGAGTTATTGTTGGCCTGAACCACCGGATAATTGATAGTAGTATCCGGAACGTAAATCCAGCCGACAATCTCGGGGTTCGTCTGCGCAAGGGCATCAAAATCAACGACGGGGATGCCGCTGCCATCCTTATCGCTCACATATTGTTTCTCGATCTTTGCATACGAGTCGCTTGCCTGTTTGTAGCCAATTTGCGCATTGATGTAGATAGCCGCTGCGGCAACAATCAATCCGATTCCGACAATGATGAGCAAGATAGGGAAAATCGACCGACGTTTTTTGCGCGGCTGTTGGACATGTCCCGCCGAGTCCTTATGGGCCGGTGGCGTAGTACGCTGCGGCGATTTCGCCGTGCTATACGCCGAAGGACGGTATGCGGCAGGCGTATTCTGGCGCTGGCGGCGCTGCCCTGTCGGCACCACGGGGCGTGGGGCACGGGCATGCTGGGGAGAGGATGCCCGACCCTGCTGAGGCGCACGGCTGTCAGCGGGCTTTGAAGGGTCGGGGATTTGAGAGGACCTAAAACGTTTTCCCTGATAGTCGGACATAACTCTCCTTATGGCACAAAAGGAATGGTGGCGATCTTACGCGTCAGCCATCTCCTGTTTCATTTTCTCAATGACCGTACGATACTCGGGGTCGCAAGCACCCAGAATCTGTGTGGCGTAGATAGCGGCGTTCTTGGCGCCGTTGATGGCAACACAGGCTACGGGCACGCCCGAAGGCATTTGCACCATCGACAACAGCGAATCCATGCCGCCCAGGTCACTCGTCTTCATAGGAACACCGATAACCGGCAGCGGCGTAAAGGCAGCCACGACACCGCCCAAGTGAGCGGCCTTGCCGGCGGCGGCGATAATCACCTTGATACCGCGATCGGCAGCAGTCGAAGCCCACTCGTGAACCTTCGCCGGCGTGCGGTGCGCGCTTGCGATCACGAGCTCATAGGGCACGCCCAGCGCCTCGAGCTCGGCGGTGCAGCCTTCCATAACGCCCAGATCGGACTTGGAGCCCATGATGATCCCGACAACCGGCTTCTGATCTGCCATAAATAAAGACCTCCTGTTGAGAGCGGTGACGCGGCCAATCCGCGACCCTTAACTACTGAGAGTAGTATAGCCGCTCCCGTCCCTGCGGTCTGTGGGTGCTCTGCGGCGGCCCGGTGTTTTCATCTTCACTCCGGTTGCTACGCAAAGTCGTTCAGATGAAAACACCGGGCCGCCGCAGAGCACCTTCGACCTACCGGGAATTGCCATGACGTACGTTGGCTGATTTGGTTTGGAATGGGAGGTTGACGAGGCTGAAAGTCCCTCCTACATAACGTGGGCGCCGTCGTTCGAATGAACGACGGCGCCCACACTCAATTTTATTCAGCCCCAGTCATCGCGCAAAGCCCCTTCTGCAGCACACGGTGCAGCAAAGTCACCGCAGGCCGGGGCGGGAGGGGCCGAGTTTCCTCCTGAGCGACTCTGCTTGCAGCCGGAGCGAAAGGGGGAAATCTCGGCCCCTCCCGCCCCGGCCGACCAGGTCACATTACACCGTGTACTGCGGCAGGTCCTGCAGGGCGATGACGTCCATGCCCATGTCGTTGGCGCTGCCGTGGCCCTGCTGGTCCTCGCGCACCGCCTCGATAGCACTCACGTAGGTATTGGCGGCAGACATCGCCGTCACGCAGGTCACGCCGCGGCGCACCGCCTCGGTGCGCAACAGATAGCCGTCGCCGCGCGAGCCCGGGCCGTACGGCGTATTGATGATCACCGCGATCTTGCCATCGGCGATAAGGTCACCGATGTTGGGACGTTCGCCGTCGTGCGGGCCGCTGATCTTTTCCACGACCTCGCACGTCACGTTGCCTCCACGCAGCACGCGCGCCGTACCCTCGGTAGAGCAGATGTCAAAGCCCAGATAGCGCAGGATACGGGCGACCGAAAGGATATGACGCTTGTCGCGATCGCACACGCTAATGAACACCTTGCCGGCGCTCGGATCGGGCAGCTTGTAGTCAATCGCCAGCTGTGTCTTGGCATATGCCTCGGGATAGCTCTTGGCGACACCCATGACCTCGCCCGTCGACTTCATCTCGGGCCCCAGGATAACGTCGGCTCCCGGGAAACGGCCCCAGGGCATAACGGCTTCCTTCATGCAGAAGCAGTCCAGCTGGCGCTCGTCGCTCGGCAGGCCCAGGCTCGCGATGGAATCGCCCGCCATGATGCGCGCCGCGCACTTGGCCAGCGGCACGCCGGTGGCCTTGGAGATAAACGGCACGGTACGGCTGGCACGCGGGTTGGCCTCGATCACGTAGACGGTCTCGCCCTTGATGGCATACTGCACATTGACCAGGCCGCGGACTCCCAGCGCCATCGCGATGCGGCGCGTGGTCTCGCGGAGCTTCGCCTGCAGACTCTCGCTAAAGCTAAACGGCGGAATGCAAGTCGCGGAGTCACCGGAGTGGATACCGGCCTCCTCGATATGCTCCAGAATACCGCCGATGTAGACCTCCTCGCCGTCGCACAGGGCATCGACATCGGACTCGATCGCGCCCTCCAGGAAGCGGTCGAGGTACACCGGGTAGTCGGGGCTAATGCGGGCAGCCTCGGCCATGTAATCGTGCAGATGCTCGGCATCGTAGGCGATCATCATGCCGCGGCCGCCCAACACATAGCTCGGACGAACCAGCAGCGGGTAGCCGATATGCGCAGCCACGGCCTCGGCCTCCTCAAACGAGGTGGCCTGACCCGCCGGCGGGTACATAATGCCCAGTCTGTCGAGCAGGGCGGCAAAGCGCTCGCGGTCCTCGGCAAAATCGATGGCATCGGGCTTGGTACCCATGATGTTCACGCCGCTCTCCTCGAGCATGCGCGCCAGCTTAAGCGGGGTCTGGCCGCCGAGCGTCACCACGACGCCGTCGGGGCGCTCAACATCGATAACGTCCATGACGTCCTCGTAGGTGAGCGGCTCAAAGTACAGACGATCGGACGTGTCGTAGTCGGTCGAGACGGTCTCGGGGTTGCAGTTGACCATGATGGTCTCGAAGCCACGGGCCGCCAGCG
This sequence comes from Collinsella sp. LCP19S3_B6, assembly GCF_052121815.1. Lineage (NCBI taxonomy): Bacteria > Bacillati > Actinomycetota > Coriobacteriia > Coriobacteriales > Coriobacteriaceae > Collinsella > Collinsella sp. LCP19S3_B6. Next base: position 64,381 of record NZ_JBQKDN010000001.1, on the reverse strand, counting down.
CGTAGCTCGCGTGCACGCAGCAGTAGTCAAACTCGATACCCTGGCCGATACGGTTGGGGCCGGCGCCCAGGATCATCGCCTTGGGCTTGTCCGCCGGCGTGGTCTCGTCGGGAGCCACGCACTTCTTGGCATCCGGGCTCGTGCGGTAGATGTTCTCGTACGTCTTGTAGTGGTACTCCGTGGCGCTCGAGAACTCCGCAGCGCAGGTATCGACCGTCTTCATGCTGGGAACCACGCCCAGACCCTTACGGTAAGCGCGAACAAAGCGCTCGTCCGAGCCGGTCAGCGCGGCAATCTCGGCATCGCTCGTGCCATACTGCTTGAGCAGGCGCATCGCGTCGGCGTCGATGTCCTCCACGCACAGGCCGCGAATGCTCTCCTGGACCTGCACCATATCGTTGATACGGTTGAGATACCACGGATCGATGCCGCAGATGGCATGGATGCGCGCGACATCCCAGCCACGACGCAGGGCCTCGACCACAAAGAAGATGCGGTGCTCAGTCGGGGTGCCCACGGCCTGAGCGAGCTCGTCGTCGCTCAGCTTATCGGCACCTTCCTTGCCACCAGCGCAAATGCCCTGATGCCCGTCCTCCAGCGAGCGCATGGCCTTGCCAAAGGCCTCCTCAAAGGTGCGGCCGATCGCCATGATCTCGCCCACGGCTTTCATGCGCGTTGTGAGCGTGGGGTCGGTACCCTTGAACTTCTCAAAGGCAAAGCGCGGCACCTTGACCACACAGTAGTCGATCGTGGGCTCAAAGCAGGCAGGCGTGGCTTTGGTGATGTCGTTGACGATCTCGTCGAGCGTGTAGCCCACGGCCAGGCGAGCGGCGGCCTTGGCGATGGGGAAGCCCGTGGCCTTGGAGGCCAGTGCGGACGAACGGCTCACGCGCGGGTTCATCTCGATGACGATCAGGCGACCGGTCTGCGGGTTCACGGCAAACTGCACGTTGGAGCCACCGGTCTCGACGCCGATCTTCTCCAGAATGGCGAGCGAGGCGACACGCATGCGCTGATACTCAAGGTCGGAGAGGGTCTGCGCCGGCGCCACGGTGATGGAGTCGCCGGTATGCACGCCCATGGGGTCGAGATTCTCGATGGAGCACACGATGATGCCGTTGCCGGCGTGGTCGCGCATGACCTCCATCTCGTACTCTTTCCAACCCTCGATGGACTCCTCGACCAGTACCTCGTGGGCGGGCGAAAGCTCAAGGCCCTGGCTCACGATGGAGACGAGCTCCTCGTGGGTGTGCGCGATGCCACCGCCGGCGCCGCCCAGGGTAAAGCTCGGGCGCAGCACGCAGGGATATCCCACGCGCTCGGCGATGGCCTCGGCGTCGGCCACGCTGTAGGCATAGCCCGAGCGCGCGACCTCCAGGCCGATCTCAGCCATGGCCTCGTTAAAGAGCTTGCGGTCCTCGCCGCGCTCGATGGCGGCAAGGTCGCAGCCGATCATCTCGACGCCGTACTGGTCGAGCGTGCCGTCCTTTGCCAGCTCGACGGCGGCGTTCAGACCGGTCTGGCCGCCCAGCGTGGGCAGCAGCGCGTCCGGGCGCTCCTTCTTGATCACGCGCTCGATAAATTCGGCGGTGATGGGCTCGACATAGGTGCGGTCGGCCAGGCCCGGGTCGGTCATGATGGTCGCCGGGTTGGAGTTGACCAGGATGACCTCAAAGCCATCCTCCTTGAGCACCTTGCAGGCCTGGGCGCCGGAGTAATCGAACTCGCAGGCCTGGCCAATGACGATGGGGCCCGAGCCAATGACGAGGATACGCTTGATGTCAGTACGCTTAGGCATGTTAGTTCTCCTCGGTCTCGGTCGTGGCGGAACCCTCGTCGGCAAAGTTCCAGCCCTGCAGGCGGTCCTTCGCGGTGTCGATGTCCAGGTAGTTCTCCTCGCCGTCCATGAGTCGCGTAAAGGCGGTAAAGAGATAGTGGGCATCGGTGGGGCCGGGCGAGGCCTCGGGGTGGTACTGGACCGAGAAGCACGGGGCGTCGAGCAGCTGAATGCCCTCGGCGGTGCCGTCGTTGAGGTTCACGTGCGTCAGGCGAATGCGGCCAAAGCGCTCGTTCATCACGACGGGCGCGATACCACGGCGCGCCCAGACGCGCAGATCGCCGTCGGCCGCATGCTCGGTCTCGCCGCCCGAAAGTTCGGGGACAAGCTTGCCCAAGCTGGGGAACAGCAGGCCAAAGCCATGGTTTTGCGCGGTAATTTCCACGCGGCGGCTGACCAGGTTCATAACCGGCTGGTTACCGCCACGGTGACCGAATTTGAGTTTTTCCATCTGGGCGCCGCATGCCAAGCTGATCATCTGGTGACCCAGGCAAATGCCAAAGACGGGCACCTTGCCGATCAGTTGCTGCACCTGCTCGTAGGTCTCTACCACGGCATCGGGGTCGCCGGGACCGTTGGACAAAAAGACGCCATCGGGATTCATGTCGAGTACCTGACGCGCGGGTGTATCCCACGGCACGACGGTGAGGGCGCAGCCAGCACGGACCAGACCCTCCAGGATGCCACGCTTGACACCGCAGTCGTACGCGACCACGTTGTGGCGGGCGGGAGCGGGGGCCGCAAGCGCAAAGCCATGCTCGGCAGGCAGATCGCTTCCGGCGAACGGATGGGGCGCAGGGCAGCTCACGGTCTTGACCAGGTTCTCCCCCACCAGCGTGGGAGCAGAGGCCAAGCGCTCGGCAAGCTCGTCGATGTCGAGGACCTCAGTCGAGATAATGCCCATCTTGGAGCCATTGTCGCGCAGGTGGCGCACCAGGGCTCGGGTGTCGACGCCCTCGATAGCGACGATGCCGTGTGCGCGCAGGTACTCCGGCACGCTAACGGCCGAGCGCCAGTTAGAAGGCGTGGCACACATGTCGCGCACGATCATGCCGCGCATGGCGGGAGCACTCGCAGGGCGTACGTCATCGCCGGGGAAGGCGGACTGGACATCGGTCTCGTCGATGCCATAATTGCCAATCTGCGGATAGGTCATGGTAACGATCTGGCCAGCATAGCTCGGGTCGGTCATAACCTCAAAGTAACCCTCGAGTGAGGTATTGAAGCAGACTTCGCCGGTCGCGGTGCCCTCGGCACCACATGCACGGCCATAAAAAATGGTCCCATCCTCAAGGTACAGGATGCAGGGACCGCAAGCACCCTTGCTGGTTTTGGCCAGCATGCGCTGGCACAGTTCGCTGGGCGCGATGGTGCGGGCGGCAGCGCCCGCAATATGGTTGTTCGCCATAGTTCTCCTTCCCGGTCTCTCGGGACCGGCTTAAAGGTGTGTAGTTAGGCCTCGCGGTATTCTAACCGTAAGCATGACTTATGGCGTTAATTACATAGAATTGTTTACAAAATGATAATTATGACTTCTTATGCATAATGATTTTCTAGGACGGGATTAAAAAATCATTCTGAAAGCAGAGCTTTGTCGCTGAGTAGTCAATTTGGGACGGGGCTATTTTAGCTGCCCCGTCCGTCAATCAACCTAACCGTCGTGCCACCAGCCGGGGTAGCTAAAATAGCCCCGTCCCAAATTGACTACTCGCCAACCGCATACATGACAGAATAATTTTTTAATCCCCGTCCCAGAAAAATCATCCCGCGTGGGCTTGCGGCTCACGCGGGATGTCATCGTTCTATGTGGCTGCGGACTACTTTTGCTTGTCCTGCTCAAGTAATTCGGACGGGGTGCGGCCAAGCTTGCCGCCACGGAAAATCTCGCGGCCGTGCAGGCGGTGCTCCAGGTCACGTTCGGCCTTTTCCTCGTCAATCTTAGTCTGGCTCACCGCCGGGTCCTCGATGAGCGACGATACCGAGTTCACCTGTTTCTGAATGCGCTCGGCAATGGTGTCATCCATGCTCACGATACGCATCTTCCAGTCGATATTGGTGGCGTTGGAAGAGCTCTTGGTCCAGACGAACGTCAGGATGGCGCTCTGGTGGCCCTGGGCGGGAAACATGCCAAAGAAGGAATCATGCTGAATCCTGCTGTCCTCGTCGATATAGGCGTGGACGTTATACACCACACGGTCAATCTTGTCGTTGAGCAGGGCATTGGTTGCGAGCGCCGCCGCCTGAATCTGACCGTTGGACAGCAACTCGAGTTCATTGGCAGAAGACGTGTCCAGCACCGTCACCTCAACCGTGCCCGTACCCTCGTCGGCCTCGTCGACGGTAAAATCGAGCGGGAACTGCGTAAAGCCGTTGCCCCATTCAAGTCCACCTTTGAGCGCGGTCGAGACGGTATCCACCGAAACGCTCTCGGAGAGGTTCGCGGTGTTCAGGCGTCGCATCACGCCGTAGCCGATCTGCATGCCCACAATCAGCACCAGGATGCCGATAACCACGGCCATGGCAGTTTTCGTAATGGTATGGCTCACCTGCGAACCCGAAGGATCGTCCTCGGACAGCGGGTCGATATGTTTTGCCTGGCTCGCGCGATCCTCGCTGCGCAGCCGCGCCAGTGTCGCCTTGTCACCGCGTTTGACGGCAGACTCTTTCTCGCGCATGCGCTCGGTACGCTTTTTGGCGAGTGTAGGATCCAAGACGCCGGATGCATCGATTTCGGAGAATAACTCCGTCACTTCTTCCGGAGTCAGATGGTTCTTATCAGCCATAACCTTCCTGTCATATCAATCAGTCGAGCTCGTGCGCACGCGCACCTTCGAACTGCATTCGATAGTAACGGGCATAAGTGCCGCCACGGGCGAGAAGCTCCTCGTGCGTGCCACGTTCCACAACGCGACCATGCTCAACGGTCGCAATCTCGTCGGCATGCTTAATGGTCGAGAGACGGTGAGCGATGATGATCGTGGTGCGGCCACGCGCCAAGCGCTCGAGCGACTCCTGCACCGCCTCCTCGCTCTCGTTATCCAGAGCACTGGTCGCCTCATCCAAAATAAGGATCTTGGGATTTTTGAGAAACACGCGCGCGATGGCGACGCGCTGCTTTTGACCACCAGAAAGACGGCTGCCGCGCTCGCCCACCACGGTGTCATAGCCCTGCGGAAGCGACTCGATAAAAGCATCGATGTTGGCGCGATGGGCCGCCTCGGCGATTTCTTCTGCCGTGGCGCCCGGCTTGCCATAGGCGATGTTCTCGCCAATCGTTCCGTCGAACAGATAGACATCTTGCTGCACCAGGCCGATGGATCGGCGCAGGCTACGCTGCGTCACGTCGCGCACATCCTGGCCGTCAATGCTAATGGAGCCGGCGGCAACGTCGTAAAAGCGCGGCAACAGCGAACAAGTCGTTGATTTGCCGCCGCCCGAGGGACCAACCAAAGCGATGGTTTGACCGGGCTTAATGGACAGATCCATATGGTCGATAACGGGACGCGTCCCGTCGCCCGCGCCCAGCTCGACATCCTCGTAGCTAAAGCACACGTCGCGATACTCAACAGCGCCGGCCGTCACCTGCAGATCCGCAGCACCCGGCTTATCCTGAATATCGGGAACAGTCGAGAGCACCTCGTCCATGCGCTTAAAGCCGGCGATGGCTTTCTGATACGCCTCGGCCGAATTGACGAGCGTCTCGAGCGGCGTGCAGAACAGCGAAATGTAGAGCGCGAAGGTTGCCATATCGACCGCCTGCAGCTGGCCTTGGGCAACGAGCCAACCGCCCAGCAGCACCACGATCACATAGAGCACGCCCGAGAGCAGACCATACGTCGCGGTGTAGACGCCCATGGCGTGATACATGTTTTCCTTGGACGAAAGGTAGCGATCGTTAGAGGCGCGGAACTTAGAGCGTTCGGTCTGCTCATTGGCAAAGCTTTTGACCACACGCATACCCGCCAGCGAATCCTGCAGCTGCGCATTGATGCCGCTGATCTTTTTGCGGTTATCGCTAAAGACCTCGCGCATGCGCATATTCTGCCAAAACATAATGACCGCGAACACCGCCGTCACCACGGCCATGACGAGTGCGAGCACCGGCGCAATGGTAAACAGAATCACAAACGAGCCAATGATCTCGATACCGCAAATAATGATCCATTCGGGCACGTGGTGCGCCGCCTCGCAGATATCGAACAGGTCGTTGACCACGCGGCTCATCATGTCACCCGAGCTGTTGCGATCAAAGTACGCAAAGCTAAAACGCTCGTACTGATCGAACAAGTCCTCGCGCATCTTGGACTCCATGCGCGCGCCCATCACGTGGCCCCAATAGCTCACAAAGTAGCGGCAGGCGCAGCGGGTGGCATACATCAGCACCAGTCCCACCGCGATCATACCGAGCGCCTGCATAATGGCAGTCTGGCCCTGGGTAAACAGCCCGCCGCACAGATTGCGCAGGATAATGGGAAACGCCAGGTCAATGGCAGCAAGCACCAGGGCGCAAATGGTATCGGCAACAAAAAGCCCCATCTGGGGCTTGTAGTAAGACAGAAAACGCTTCAGCATGTGATCCTCAAAGAAATATCAGCAACGTAAGACCCTGGGACAAAGCAATCAGTAGCACTTGTCCCAGGGCTATCCCCACTCGTTACAGCTCAGAACCACCAAGGCGGTGCGCGATGCTGTCGCAGGCAAGCGCGCCCACGACGGTCTTGGCATCCTCGATCTTGCCGTCGAGCACAGCATCGATCAGCTCGTGCAGCGGCACCAGGTCAACGTTGACAAACTCGTCATCGTCGGGGTTGGGCGCATCGAACTCGAGCTTGGTGGCCAGGTAGATGTGAATAATCTCGTCGCAAAAACCACAGGTCGTGACAATCGACGTTAAAAAGCGAATGCGCCCGGCCTTAAAGCCCGTCTCCTCATGCAGCTCGCGCCTGGCACAATCGAGCGGGTCCTCGCCTGGGTCGAGCTTGCCGGCGGGAATCTCAACCGTCACGCGGTCGATGGCGGTGCGGTACTGACGCACCAGTACGATCTTGCCGCTCTCGGTCAGCGCCACAACGGCCGCCGCACCCGGATGGCGAACGATATCGCGGGCACTGCGGTGACCGTTGGGCAGCTCAACCTCAAGACGGTGGACGTCGAGGATCTTGCCCTTCCAGGCGCACTCCTCCGAAAGAATCTTCTCGTGCAGCTCGGCATCGTGCGGGTCGTCGTCGCCCAGCACCAGCGCCGGCTCGTCAGCGACCTCGCCACCAGGCTCGCCCTCGGCGTGCCCATACATGCGGCTGTCCTCTTCGACGATCTGCGCGTCCACGAGCTCTTCGTTCTTCTCGTCCATCCGTCTCATTCCTCTCGGATTTTAAGCATCCCAGGCGTCGCGGCCGCGCAGCGCGCGCAGGCCAATGTCGTGACGCAGGGTCTTGCCCTCAAAATCGATCTTCTCGCAAGCCTCGTAGGCAAGGTTGCGAGCGTTCTCGAACGTGTCGCCCAGCGCGGTCACGGCGAGCACGCGGCCGCCGTTGGTCACGAGCTGGCCGTCCACCACGGCGGTGCCGGCGTGATACACGGTCACGTTCTCCATGGCCTCGGCATCCTCGATGCCGGTGATGACCTTGCCCTTCTCGTAGCTGCCGGGATAACCCGCGCTCGTCAGGACAACGGCCACCGCCCACTCGTCACGCCAATCGAGCTCAATCTGGTCGAGCTCGCAGTTAGCGCAGGCAAGCATGACCTCGACCAGGTCGTTCTTAAGGCGCGGCAGCACGACCTGCGTCTCGGGGTCGCCAAAGCGGGCGTTAAACTCCAGCACCTTGGGGCCGGCGGGGGTAAGCATAAAGCCGCCGTACAGGCAGCCACGGTAATCGATGCCCTCGGCGGCGAGCTCGGCCACGGTCTGCTCCATGACCTTCACCATGGTGGCGTGCTCCTCGTCGGTCACGATGGGCACCGGGCTGTAGACGCCCATGCCGCCCGTGTTGGGACCAAGGTCGCCCTCAAGCGCGCGCTTGTGGTCCTGCGAGGTGGCCATGGGGCGCACGGTCTTGCCGTCGGTAAAGGCCAGCAGCGAGCACTCGGGGCCAACGAGCATCTCCTCGATAACCACGGTGTTGCCGGCGTCGCCAAAGGTGCCGCCAAAGCACTCGCGCACGGCCTCTTCGGCCTGCGAAAGCTCGGTTGCCACAATAACGCCCTTGCCCGCGGCAAGACCGTCGGCCTTCACGACCAGCGGAGCGCCCTGCTCGCGCACATAGGCGAGAGCCGAGGCCTCGTCGGTAAACGAGCCGTAGGCGGCCGTCGGAATGCCCGCGCGCTCCATGAGCTGCTTGGAAAACAGCTTAGAGCCCTCCATCTGGGCGCCCTCGGCACCCGGGCCAAAGCAGGGAATACCCGCCGCGCGCACGGCGTCGGCCACGCCCGCCACGAGCGGAGCCTCGGGGCCAATTACCACGAGTCCGCATCCGTGGCTCTGCGCAAACGCCGCCACGGCAGCAGGATCGCAATCGTCGAGAACCACGTTCTCGCCGCAGCTCGCGGTGCCGCCGTTGCCCGGGGCGATGTAGAGCTTGCCGGCGCGCGGTGATGCCGCGAGCTTGGCTGCCAAAGCATGCTCGCGGCCGCCGCTGCCCAACAACAGGATGTCGATGGTTTGAGTGTCCGCCTTCAAGGGTGCCTCCTCTATGGATTAACGGCCCGTCAACCATGCGGGCCCATTACAAGCAAATATACCCCTCGGCCGCCCGTCCGGGCTGCGAAGGGGTATATCGCAATAACCAAATAACGCCGATTACTTCCAGAATCGGTTGATGATCTGCTCGCGACCGGCGCCAACACCGACAAACGTCACGCGCGTGTGCGCCAGATCCTCGACAAATGCCACGTAGTCCTGAGCCTCTTGCGGCAGCTCCTCAAAGCTGCGGCAGCCGGTGATATCGCACTTCCAGCCAGGAAGCTCCTCGTAGATGGGCTTGGCATGCTCAAAGCGCACCTGGTGCTCGGGCACGCTGGTGTAGCGCTCGCCATCGACGTCATAGGCCACGCACACCTTAATGGTGTCGAAGACCGAAAGCACGTCGAGCTTGGTCAGGGCGATGTCGGTAAGACCGTTGACGCGCGAGGCGTAGTTGGCGATGGGACCGTCAAACCAGCCGCAGCGACGACGGCGACCGGTGGTCACGCCGTACTCATAGCCCTCCTCGGTCAGCGTATGGCCGGCCTCGGACTCGTAGGAAAGCTCGGTGGGCATGGGGCCTGCACCGACGCGGGTGATGTAGGCCTTCATGACGCCCAGCACGCGGTCGACGTTTTTCATGCCAACACCAGAACCGGTGATCGCGCCGCCGGCGGTGCAGTTAGAAGATGTGACAAACGGATAGGTGCCGTGGTCGATATCGAGCAATGTTGCCTGGGCGCCCTCAAAGAGCAGGGTCTTGCCCTCATCGATCATGTTGTTGAGCAGCAGGCTCGTCTCGGTGATGTACGGGCGCAGGCGCTCGGCCATGGGCAGGTACTCTTCACAGATCTGGTCCACGGTGTAGGTGGGCAGGCCGTAAAGCAGCTCGAGCTCGGGATTCACGCGGGCAAGAGCGGTTTCCAGCTTGTCGCGGAAGAGCCCCTCATCCAGCATGTCCTGCATACGAAGGCCAATACGGGCCATCTTGTCCTGATAGCACGGGCCAATGCCGCGCTTGGTGGTACCGATACTCTTCTTGCCGAGCCTCTGCTCAAAGGCGCCGTCCAGGTCGACGTGATACGGCATGATCACGTGTGCGTTGCCGCTGATCTTGAGGTTCTTGGTGGTGATGCCATCGGCCTCGAACATGTCGATCTCCTCAAGGACAACCTTGGGGTTGACGACGCAGCCGTTGCCAATCACCGACACGTGGTCGGCGTACATGATGCCGGAGGGCACCTGGTGCAGGCCGTACTTCTTGCCGTTGACAACGATGGTGTGCCCGGCGTTGTTGCCGCCCGAATAGCGCACGACGGCATCGAAGTCGCCGGCGATCAGGTCGCAGATCTTACCCTTGCCCTCATCGCCCCACTGGGCACCGACCAAAACGGTTGACGGCATGTTTACTCCTTACATACATGGACTGTCTGCGCGCCACACGGCGGGCAGAAGCACAAAACATTCCCAGTATACCCGTGCAACGGGCGCCTGTCCTACTCCTCGGTATGCACCCCATCAAGCTCATAGAACTTGGTGGATGCCGGCAGGAACATCAGGTCGACGTCGCCGATCGGGCCCGAACGGTTCTTGGCCACGACAATACGCGTGACGCCCTCGTCGGGTCGGTCGTCGCGCGAGGCCTCAGCCTCGTCGGCGGAACGGTCCAAGAACATGACGATATCGGCGTCCTGCTCGATGGAGCCCGATTCGCGCAGGTCGGAAAGCTGCGGGCGCTTGCCGGTACGGGATTCGACCTGACGCGACAGCTGAGACAGCGCGATCAGCGGAATCTTGAGTTCCTTGGCCATAATCTTTAAGCCACGCGACATCTCGGAGACCTCGACGGTGCGGCTCTCGGAACGGCGTCCCGGCGGAGGACTCACCAGCTGCAGGTAGTCCAAGATAATGATGGCCTTCTCCTTGTTGTGGAGCATGCGGCGGCTCTTGGCGCGAATCTCGGTCACCGTGGTGCCGGGCGTATCGTCAATCAGAATATCGAGCTTGGACAAGGTCTGCGTGGCCTCGTTGATATTGGCCCACTGCTCGGGGCTAATGCGACCCATGCGAAAATCACTGATCGAAATCATGGCGTAGGCGCAAATCAGGCGCTGGGCAATTTCCTTGCCCGACATCTCCAGCGAGAAAAAGCCGACGGTGTAGCCCGCAGCGGCGGCATTGAGCGCCAGGTTTAGAGCGAACGAGGTCTTACCCACGGCGGGGCGGGCGCCGATAATGATGAGCTGGCCCTCGCGGAAGCCCATAAGCATGCGGTCGAGTGACGGGAATCCCGTGGGAACGCCCGCTGCCTGGCCACCGGCCTGGCACACTTCCTCGGCCTCGTTATAGGCCTCGACCATAAACTCGGTCAGTGTCTTGTAGCTCGACTTAACCTCACGCGCCGTAACCTTGAGCAGCTTGCTCTCGGCCAGCTCAACGACCTCTTTGGTATCGGTGGGGGCGTTGTAGGCCAGCGCGTTAATCTCGTTGGTGGCGCCAATCAGCTCACGCAGCATCGAGTCGCGACGAACGATGGCGGCATGGTGCTGCCAGTTGACGAGCGACAGGGTCTGACCCATCAGCTCCAAAATGTACGCCTCGCCGCCCACGGCATCGAGCTTGTTGATGCTTCGCAGGTAATCGATCAGCGAGATGGAGTCGATGGGGATGCGGCTGTTGTACATATCGACCATCGCGGTATAGATGGTCTTATGAATAGGCCGGTAGAAATCATCGGGCTGCAGCTCGACCTGGGCTTCTTCGACCACTTCGGGCGATAGCAGCATGGCGGCCAGTACGTTGGCCTCTGCATCTTGGTTTTGGGGGAGACCCAACTTGGAGCCGCGGTCCTCGACCGTCAGCCATGTCTCCCTATCGTCATATGCCATGAGCATCCTCATTCATATCGCTTGCGAGCATCCATAGTATCAGCCACAGCTTTAAATCGAGGCGCGCCTTAACAATCATCACCGAACCAAACGGATGAACGGTCCCTTATGTGCGTTGTGTTAGACCACTTTGGATACTGGGATTTTTCCTATAATCTTTCTTGCTTAAATAGCAGGCGAAAGCGAAGGAGCTCCTATGGTCACCAAGGATGATGCGTGTTGGATAATCGGCCTTTCCGCAGGTGCGGGCATTGGCGTATATCTTGATGGCGGCTGGGGCGTCGATGCGCTTGTCGGGCGTGAGACCAGGGCTCATAACGACATCGACCTGTTCGTTCAGCGCGGGGATTACCAAAGGTTCGTGGATCTAATTGCTGATGAGGGGTTTTCCGAGGTGGCTGCATCTTTCACCACCGAAGATCACACGGTGTGGCAAGACGAGGCGGGGCGCATCGTCGACCTGCATTGCTTCGATTTCGCCGAGAATGGCGATATTCTGTATCAGGGAGATCGTTTTCCCGGGGAGGTCTTTTCGGGGAGGGGGCGCATCGGCGAGGTGGAGGTGTCGTGCATCGACCCCGAAAGCCAGCTGTTGTTTCACTTGGGCTATCAGCATGACGAGCACGACGCCCACGATGTCATGCTCCTATGCCGTGAGTACGGTTTCGACGTTCCCGAAGAATATCGCTAGCTGTTGCTATTTGCATCGGGGCACGACTTCAGCGCTTGCCGCAGATGCGCTGCGCCAGACCGCCCTGGACATCACGCCACGCCGTATATGGCCCTCCGCGCACGCGAGTCCCATTTCGCCTGCTTGATCCAGTACTCGTAGAACGGATAGGGGGTCACCTTGTACTGGCGCCAGGTCTTCTCGTACGTGCCGCGGGCTGCCTGCCTCACTATGAGCTCGGCGAGCTCGTCCGCGCTCCTGCGGACCTTGAAGCACCATGTCCACTTGAACCAGGCGAGGTAGTTCTCGGGGCGTCTCGTGGAGACGCCCCGGAACCTGCCGATGAAGTGCCTCATCTGGGAGTGGAGGCTGTTCACCCTGTTGATGGCGTGCTCCTCCCTCTTGCTGGCGATGTGCGCGCCGACGCCGAGGGCGGGCAGGACGCGGCGGTACACGTGCGCACGGTCCGTCGAGATTATCGCGCCGACCGCGAGCTTGTCGGCGAGCAGCTCCCTGGCTGCCGCCTCGTCGAGGCCGCCCCTCCCCGCGATCTCGTAGAAGATGTCGCCGGCGTCGTTGATGCCGGTGAGCACGCATATCTTCTCGTGCCCGTCGGTTCCCTGCGACCTTGTGCGGGGCTTCCTGGGCATGCCGGACTCCGACCTGGAGCGGTTCCCCTTGAAGCTCTCCCTGAAGAAGCACTCGTCGAGCTCGGCCCCGCCGCCGGCCTCCACGCGGAAGGCGGGCATGCGCTTGGCCATGGCCTCGAGCAGCCTGTGGCGCATGAAGAACGCCGTCTTGAGGCACACGCCGCACTTTTCCGCCGACTCGCGCAGCGGGAGCATGTCCACGTGGCACACCGCGAACCTCATCCAGGCCGACCTGTCGAGCTTGGTGGTGGAGAAGATGCGCATGGTGGCGTCGGTGAAGGTCCTGGCGCACCCTCGGCAGAGGAACCGCTGACGGCCGCGCCCGTCTCGCCCCCTCTTCACGTAATGCGGGGAGCCGCACCAGGGGCAGGCTCTGTCGGGATCGTCTTCCGCCCCCTCGCTTGCCGCGAGTTCGAAAAGCTCCGCGTCTATCAGCGCCTTGAGCGATCTCAGGGCCCTGCTCTTCTCGGCAGCCGTCATCTGCGGGAGGAACTGCCTCGTCAGCTGGGTGAGCACGTCTTCCATTGCAACCTCCATCTTTCCTGATGATGGAATTGTCGCAATTGGGGGTCCTGCTGCGTGTACTGTGCATAGGACACTTATCCAAAGCGGTCTAACACAACGCTTATGTGGGACTACATCTCCATGTATGACGTGACACCCACTCAGCGCAAAAAATAAAAGGGCGCCCCGGTCTCCCAGAGCGCCCTTCTTAGAACAAGATTGTTGCGTTGCAGCAAATGCTACTCGGCAGCAGCCTCGGTCTCGGCCTCGGCGGTCTCGGCCTCGGCGACCTCAGCGGCCTCCTCGACCTCAGCCTCGGCAGCGAGCTCCTCGGCGGTAACGCCGACGAGAACGACAACCTCGGCCTTGATCTCGCGGTACAGCGAGATGGCAACGGTGTGGGCACCGGCAACCTTGATGGGCTTACCGAGCTCGACGCGCTTGCGGTCGATGTCCATACCGAGCTGATCCTTGATGGCGTCAGCGATCATAGCGGCGGTGACGGAGCCAAAGAGGATGCCCTCGTCGCCGACCTTGACGTCAACGGTGACCTGCTTGCCCTCGAGGGCAGCCTTGGTCTCGTTGGCGGTAGCCAGACGGACGGCCTCGCGCTTGGCGATGTTGTTGCGACGCTCGTCAAGTTGCTTGAGGTTGCCCTTGGTGGCGGCAACAGCGAGCTTCTTGGGGAACAGGAAGTTCTCAGCGTAACCCTGAGCGACCTCTACGACGTCACCCTCGCCGCCCTTGCCCTTGATCTCATCGAGAAGAATAACCTTCATGATGCGTCTCCCTTCTTAGCCGCGGTCGCGGTTGCCACGAGAGGAAACCACGGGGACGGTGTACGGCAGGAGAGCCATCTCGCGGGCACGCTTGATGGCGTTGGCGATGTCATGCTGATGCTGCGTGCAAGCGCCAGTGACGCGACGGGGCTTGATCTTGCCACGGTCGGTCATGTACTTACGGAGAAGCTGAGTGTCCTTATAGTCGATGAACTCAGTGTTCTCCTTGCAGAACTGGCAGTACTTACGACGCGGCTGACGTGCAGAAAAATCATTAGCCATGTCAAAATACCTTTCATTTGGCAACTTCGGCGAACCGAAGCCGCCTCTCACTCAAAAATAGGTGAACAACCCTTAAAACGGGATGTCCTCATCGTAGACGTCGACCGCGGGCGGCGTAGCCACCGGTGCGGCAGGACGCGCTGCGGGCGCGGGAGCTGCGGGGGCGTAACCGCCCTGATCGTAGCCACCCTGGCCACCACGGGAGCTCATAAACTCGATCTCATCGACGATGACCTCAAGCTTGCTCCTGCGCTGACCGTCGCGCTCCCAAGAGCTGTAGCGCAGCTTGCCCTCGATCGCGACCTTGTTTCCCTTTGCCAGGAAACGGCTCACGGCCTCGGCGCGGGTGCCGAACATAGTGCAGTCGACAAAGTTGGGATAGTCCTCCCACTCGCCAGTCTGCGCATTGCGGCGGCGATCGTTCACGGCGACGCCAAAGGACAGAACCTGGGTTCCGCCGGCAGTGGCGCGCAGCTCGGGATCGCGGGTGAGGTTACCGGTGATGTTCACTCGATTGATGCTCATTACTCACTACTTCCTCTTGGGGCACAAGCCCAGTCCAAAACGACAGTCTTACTCCTGGTCGTCGCGACGGACGATCATGTGGCGGACCACAGCGTCGGTGATGCGCAGGACGCGATCAAGCTCGGCGATCTGGGTAGGATCTGCATGGAAGTTGATGAGGGTGTAGTCACCATCGGTGAGGTCGTTGATCTCGTAGGCGAGCTTGCGCTTGCCCCACTCGTCAACGGAGTCGACCTTGCCAGCGCCCTCAGCGATCGTGGTATCGATACGCTTCATAACAGCGAGACGAGTCTCGGGGTCGAGCGACGGGTCAACAAAGAACAGCAGTTCATAAGCCTTCATATTGTCACCTCCTCTGGACAAATGTGGCTTCAGGTCGTGAAGGTGCGCCTGAAGCAGGAAAAGACTTGGTAATAGTATCTTTCAACCTCCCAGGCTGCAAGAATATGCAGCTACAACCTCATGACCTCCACATATGCCCATACTCGCACGGCCTTTCTTGCGTATTCCAACCAAATGCTGTCCAAGAGCTTGACGGATTTGAGGACAAGGGCGGGTACATACCGACTTTCTGCCAGATAACCGCAAGTCGCTCGCAGCATGGCTGCGGTCGCAAAATGCATACCAGCGGTACAACGCGACATTTTGAATTATTAAACTTGATTCCCGACCGTCCGTAACTACCTCATTTGAACAGTTCGCCTGGTCAGATTACGCAGATCATCGATTGGTTTCGGCACGGTTGGGCAAACGACGGAGCGATGCAATTTAAAAAATGCCAAGTTTTTGGTTTGCACTTTGCGATTCCTCGTGTATACTGACTTTCGCATTTAACGGAGAGTTGTCCGAGTGGCCGAAGGAGCACGATTGGAAATCGTGTAGGCGTCAAAAGCGTCTCCAGGGTTCAAATCCCTGACTCTCCGCCAGTTAATTCCAAAGCAGGCCTTTGTGCCTGCTTTGTTTTTACCCCACGCGGAGGGGTGGCAGAGTGGTTGAATGCGGCGGTCTCGAAAACCGTTTGGCCTGTATAAGGTCACGAGGGTTCGAATCCCTCCTCCTCCGCCATTTTGGTTGAGAAAGCTCCCAACAAAGGGAGCTTTTTTGTTTTGATTCCCTTACAAACAAATACGGCGACGGAGGAGGGGTTCGAACCCGCCAGGGCGTTCAACACCAACCCAGATCTCCAAACATGTACATCACCCTCCAAAGATGTCAAAAAAATGTCGTTTTTGGATGCTGATGTACATGTTTGGAACCTGTGACCGCGCCCAGTTCCGACCGTTTACCGAGCAATGGGGTCACGACCTCCCACAACCATGTACTATGTACGGGCATTTTCCAATCCAACTACCCAAAGGAACCCACCTTGCCCGTCATCGCCACTGTAATCGTTACCGCACACGCCTCGGATGCCATGGTTGCCATCCCGTTTTGGCTCGAGATGTTCGCTGTCGTCGCGGCGTCGATTTCGGGTGTACTGGTTGCGCGCGAGCACAAACTCGATCTGGTGGGCGCCGTCGCGCTCGCCGTGGTCTGCGGTCTGGGCGGCGGTCTTTTGCGCGATATGACGCTCCAGGTGGGCAACGTCTACATCCTTAACCAGCCCATGGCGCTTCCGCTGTCCATCGCCACGGCGGCCATCATCTACATCTTCCCTGCCATCGTCGACAAGCCCGACAAGCTCATCCCCCTGCTCGACATCATCTCGGTGGGTATTTATGCGGCAACCGGCGCAGATAAGGCGCTCGTGTACGGATTTGCACCGGTCGTGTGCATCATGATGGGCTTTTTTACCGCGGTAGGCGGCGGCATGCTGCGCGATGGTTTTATGGGCGTGGTGCCGGGTATTTTCCAGCGCACCAACTTCTATGCCATCGCGGCTATCGCTGGATCGGCAAGCTATGTTTGCCTTGTCATGAGCGGCTTGGTCAGCAATGTCGTCGCGCTGGTCGTTTGCGTCGCAGTGACCATGGGCCTGCGCTGGCTCTCGCTGCGCTTTGACATCAAAAGCCCCACCGAGGACGATATCGCGCGTTTCCTACATCGTAAAAAATAGATAGCACGGCCCGGCCCATCGCAAGGTGACAGCCTATCTACAACCGGCCGCAGGCCCGATATCCCACGACGCCTTACGTAGGCAATTGCCCATGCAGAATACTGCAACCGCGAGTTTCTTTTAGAGCGAAGGCGCAATGGGTACCATATTGGGCGTATGCAAATCACCAAGCAAAGGATTCACCATGCCTCACAACCAACCCGCGGCGGCACAACGTCACAACATGCGCGGACACCTCATTATGGCCTTCGCGCTTATCGCGCTGGCGTTTACCGCGCTGCCTTCCATGGCATTCGCCGGCACCGACACCGCGGGCAATGTTTTCGTGTCCGACGGGGATTCCAGTCCATCCGGCGTCGGGGGCGATCTGTACTGGGCCGGTCAAAGCCTTAGCCTGGATGACGCGTCCATCGACCGCGATATCATCGCCGCCGGCGAAAGCCTGTCGATTCGCGACTGCACCGTAGGCGGCGCCGTTCGCCTGGCGGCGCGCACCATCGATATCGCCAAGACCACCATTGATGGAAGCGTGACAGTTGCCGCTCAGCACGTCGTACTTAACTCCGGCAGTACCGCCAATTGCTTCTATGCCGCAGGTGAGACGGTTGCCCTGCGCGGCTCCGCCAAGTCGGCAGCGCTCGCGGGCAGTACGGTAACCATCGACGGCACTGTCGATGGCGATGTTGAGGTCTGGGCCGACAAGCTGGTGCTCGGCAAAAACGCCAACATCACCGGTACCGTAAACGCTCATGTCTCACAGGACCCCGAACGCGCCGACGGCGCCAAAGTGGGGGCCCTCAAGATCGACCGCACCGAGAACGAGGATACCTCCACCATCAACGACGTCATCGGCGGCATCGTTGCCGCAGCTCTTTCCACCTGCTTTGTCGCGATTCTCCTTGAGCTCGTCTTTCCGCGTGCAACAGCCAGCGCGGCCGGCATGCTTCACCAGCACCCCGCCCCGCTGTGGGTGAGCGGTCTTTTGGGCACGGTAGCCGCCGTTCCCGCCATCTTGCTGCTCATCATCTCTATTGCCGGCCTGTCGCTCGCCGGAGCCCTGATGTGCGGCGTCATCGGCATCGCCCTGGTCTCTGCGGCCTTTGCGGGCACCGCGGTCGCACGCATGGTCGGGCACAGCCAGAACCGCTACGCCATGGCCGCCGTGGGCGGCGCCATCGCCGGCGCCCTTACAGCACTTCCCCTTATGGGCAACTTTATCAGCGGCGTAGCCTTCGTCTTTATGCTGGGCTATCTCATTCAGATCATCTGGCGCAGCGCCCACGTCAAACCGCAACAGGCCCCCAACACCCCGGGCCTTCCCTCCGCCTAACCGCCAACCACCGCAAAGGTGCCCTTCCTCTTTGTGGTGGTACAAAAAGGGCGCCGGCCGCGATGGTCGACGCCCTTTCTTGTGAATGCTACAGAGCTCAGCGCTTATTTGTTGACCTGACCGGCGCGAACGGCAGCCTTCTTGCGATCGGTGGCGTTGAGCAGACGCTTGCGCAGACGGATGTTCTTGGGGGTGATCTCCACCAGTTCGTCATCGGCGATGTACTCCAGCGCCTCCTCCAGCGAGAAGGTGCGAGGCGGCACCAGCTGCACGGAGATATCGGAGGTCGAGGAACGCTGGTTGCCCAGGTTCTTGGTACGGGCGATGTTGACGACCATGTCGCCGGCCTTGCTGCGCTCGCCCACGATCATGCCCTCGTAGCACTCGACACCCGGCTCAACAAACAGCTGGCCGCGCTCCTGCAGCGTGCCCAGAGCGTAGGCAACGGCCTTCTCGGTGGTCATGGAGATCATGGCGCCGTTCTGACGGTTGCCGATCTCGCCGGCGTAAGGACCGTACTCCAGGAAGGTGTGATAGAACACGCCCTCGCCGTGAGTGACGTTCATGATGCGGTTCTTAAGGCCCATGATGCCGCGGGTCGGGATCTTAAACTCAAGGTGCGTCACGATGCCCGAGGTGTCCATGCTGGTCATAATGCCGCCAGAGGTGCCAAAGACCTCGACGACCTTGCCCGAGTACTCGTCCGGGCACTCGACGACGGCCTGCTCGACTGGCTCCATCTTGTTGCCGTTCTCATCCTTCTTAAACAGAACGCGGGGACGGCCGACCTGGAACTCAAAGCCCTCGCGACGCATGGACTCCATCAGGACGGACAGGTGCAGAATGCCGCGGCCCGAGACCTCGACGCCGCTCTTGTCCTCGAGCTCCTCAATCTTCATGGTCACATTGTTCTCGGCCTCATTGAACAGGCGTTCCTTGAGCTGACGGGCGCCCACAATATCGCCATCGCGGCCGACGAGCGGAGAGGTCGAAGCCTCGAAGACGATGGACAGGGTCGGCGGATCGATCTCGATAGGCTCGAGCTCGACGGGGTTCTCGGGATCGGTGTAGACATCGCCGATGTCGGTGCGCTCGATACCCACGACGGCGGCAATGTCGCCGGCGCCGACTTCCTGGCACTCGGTGCGGCCCAGGTAGTCGAAGGTAAAGAGCTGCTTGACGGTAGCGGTGGCGCTGGAACCGTCGTTCTTGACGACCAGGATCTGATCGCCCTGGCGAATGGTGCCGGAGTACACACGGCCAATGCCGATGCGGCCGACAAAGTTGGAGTGGTCGATGGTCACGCACTGCATAGCGAGCGGCGCGGTCTCGTCAACCTCGGGCGCGGGCATGTCGTCGATGATCATGTCGAGCAGCGGGTACATGTCCATGTTGCCGTCGTTGGGGTCAAGGCGGGCAAAGCCATTCATGGCGCTGGCATAGACCACGTGCTCCATGGCAAACTCGAGCTGGTCGTCGGTGGCGCCCAGGTCGGCCATAAGGTCCAGACAGTCGTTATAGGCCTTCTCGGGGTTGGCGCCCGGACGGTCGATCTTGTTGATGACGATCATGATCTTAAGGCCGGTGTCGATGGCGTGACGTAGGACAAAGCGGGTCTGGGGCATGGGGCCCTCAAAGGCGTCGACCAGCAGCAGGGCGCCGTCGGCCATGCGCAGCACGCGCTCGACCTCACCGCCAAAGTCGGCGTGGCCCGGGGTGTCGATGACGTTGATCTTAACGTCCTTGTACTCGATAGAGATGTTCTTGGCGAGAATCGTGATGCCGCGCTCGCGCTCCTGGTCGTTGGAGTCCAGGACGCGATCCTCGACCTGCTGGTTGGCACGGAAGGCGTCCGTGGCACGCAGGAGCTTGTCAACCATCGTCGTCTTACCGTGGTCGACGTGGGCGATAATGGCGATGTTCCTCAGATTGTCTACGCGCATGTGGTTCCCCTATCTTCTATCTATATACAAACGGCACGCGTATGCGACCCGTCCAGCAACACAACGCTCGGCGGGAATATTGAGCCTTTTACCGAAAAACTCGTTTATTTTAGCGATTCTAGATGAGAGGGGTTTCCTCACCTGCAGGTTCAGGGTCGCTCCACATAAAACCATCGCCGGCGCCCATGCCCTCGTACAGCACATATGCCGAAAAACCGCTCTCGAGCGTGGTCTCGAAGAAGCTAACGAGCAAAGCGTCGTGATATCCGCCCTCGATCTCCACACAGCCGGTGTAGCCGATGGCATAGCGGGCGATGCGGCCCAGGCCTTCGTCCTTGAGACCCATCTTGTGCTCGGAGATAAAGTTGGTGGCAGCCTCCAGGCATGCCTCCTCACCGTCCTCGTCGAGAGCCGCAAGATAGCGGTTGGAGGCGGCATCCTCGATCGCCACGACAACGCCCGGGTTTTCACCGGCGGCAAGGTCATCCAAAAACGCACCGATCAGATCGCACACCATGGCGTCGAGCTCGGCGGAGACGTTACCGGCGTCCTGCATATCCTGTGCCATCTTTTGACCTTCCCATCGCATTCGGCGTCGTTATAACTCCTGTGCCTCGGCCGCGATTCTGGCGGCAGCGTCACGGGCGCGAACCATATCCGCCGCGCGCTTGTCGAGCACCTTGATCTGGCTGGTCAGCATTACCGCATCGACCACGCCCCAGATCACCAGGCCCGTCGAAATCGAAAACCCAAGCGCACCAACTGTACCACGAAGCCGCGACAAGATTACCGCGGCAAGCGCGGAGACAACAACCATCTTGATATAGGAGTCACGGCGCTCGCGAAGGGTGCGAGCCTGCGTCACATACGCAATGCGCGCGGCCTCAAATGCCTCGGCGCGCATATGGGCCTCACGCGCGATAGCGGCTGCTTCGGTCGACACACTGGTGCCCATCAGCGCTCGCCGTACATCGTGCTCAACCGACATTTAGAAATCATCGGGCGAGAGCGTGTGGACAAACTCGTCAAACTTCTCGAACTCACTCTCGTCGTCAACCTCGTCGGCAAGCGGAGAGACGGTGCCCAAGCGATTCATGATGTCGTCCTCCACAAACATGGGGGCATTGCTGCGCACGGCAAGGGCGATAGCGTCGCTCGGTCGCGCGTCAAGCATATGCTCGCCCCTATCGGTGTGCACGATGACCGTCGCGTAGAACACCGGCGGCTCGGCGCGCACGATCTCGATACGCTCGATCTTTGCTCCCACCACTTCGATGGTATCGAGCAAAAGATCGTGGGTGATGGGGCGATCGGTGCGGCCGGTATCGATACCGCGGCTGATGGCCGCTGCCTCGTAGGAACCGGTCTGGATGGAAAGAGAGCGCAGCGGCGCGGACGAATCCGACTTACGGCAACGCTCGCGCAAGACGATCAGCGATGGCACGGGACCGGCGGCCATGACGATGGTCTCTATGTCGACACGAACCATGGAACACCTCCGGTACGTTGTGATTGGCATGCGCGGCAGCTCCGCCGCATTGAATAGCTATACTACCCAAACTTTCGCACCGCACACAAAAACTTATTGGATAGGTAAGAAAAGAGCCCCGAGGCAATAACTCGGGGCTCTTTACGTTTTAGATGGTGGACCTGACAAGATTCGAACTTGTGACCTCCCGGTTATCAGCCGGACGCTCTAACCAACTGAGCTACAGGTCCATCATGGTGGAGGTTAGGGGGATCGAACCCCTGACCTCAGGCTTGCAAAGCCCGCGCTCTCCCAGCTGAGCTAAACCCCCACGGAGACAGTAATAAACACCCCAGCGGCGACTCGGCTCTCGCTGGGGTGTTTATTGCGAAAGAAAGTGGTGGACCTGACAAGATTCGAACTTGTGACCTCCCGGTTATCAGCCGGACGCTCTAACCAACTGAGCTACAGGTCCATCGCGCAAGGGATATATTAGACGAGTCGTTACGCGCGCGTCAACAACTTTTTTGAAAATCTTTGAAGGGTGTCGGCCCCGGCTGCCCGGCGGCATGCGAAGTCGCCTGCTCGGACAGTCCTGCTCGCACGGAGAGCACATTAAGTGCTCTCCGGCTCATGCGGAACTCGCGATCGACTTCGCATGCCGCCGGGCAGCCGGGGCCGGCGTGGGGTTCAAAGATTGTCAAAAAAGCGGTCGGCGCGCAGTGCGCCGACCGCCGATATATGGGGTCTGATGATTTTTACCAGCTAGGGCCTCTTACTCGTCTAGGAGATCCTCTGGTATGTCGTTGCCGTCGCCTGGGTCGACTGGGGCCTCTTCGGTGACGTCTGCGGTCTCGGCACTTTCGCCCTCGGGCTTCTCTTCGGCGGCCGTCATGCGGGCAACGGCGCACACGCGGTCGTCATCGCTTACGGTCATCATCTTGACACCCTGCGTGGTTCGACCGGTCTGGCTGATCTCGTCGGTCTTGACGCGAATGACCGTCGCGCCCTCCGTCACGATAAACAGCTCATGCTGCGGGCCGACCGCCTTCATGGCCGCAAGGTTGCCCTTGCGCTCGGTCATTTGGATGGTGTAGACACCCTGGCCGCCGCGGTTTTGCTCCGGATAATCCGAGACCGGCGTGCGCTTGCCGTAGCCGCACTCGGTAATGACAAACAGGTCGCCCTCGCCGTTGGTGACCTCCATGCCCAGGACACTCACGCCGTCCTTCATGCCAATGCCGCGGACACCGCTGGTGTCGCGGCCGGTAGCGCGAACCTGGTCCTCGGGGAACATGATCGCCTTGCCCGCAGTGGTGGCCATGATGATCTTGTCGCCCTCGCGTACGCGGCGCACGGCGAGCAGCGCGTCGTCGTCCCTCAGGTTGATGGCGATTAGGCCATCGCGGCGGCTGCGATCATAGGCGCTCATCACGGTCTTCTTGACCATGCCGTTCTTGGTGGCAAACATCAGGTACTCATCGGCGGGGAACTTACGACAGCTAATGACGCTCGCGATCTTCTCGCCTTCCTCAAAGGGAAGCAGGTTGACGATTGCGGTGCCGCGCGCCTGGCGCGTACCAACCGGCAGCTCGTGCACCTTCAGACGGTAGACCTTGCCCTTGCTCGAGAAGAACAGCACATACTCGTGGGTGGACGCGATAAACATCTCGTCGATAACGTCGTCCTCTTTAAGGTTGACGCCCGACACGCCCTTGCCGCCGCGCTTCTGGGCGCGGTAAGCGGCCACCGGGATACGCTTCACATAGCCGGTGTGGGTGATGGTCACGACCATGTCCTCGTCGGCGATGAGGTCCTCGACGTCCAGATCCTTCTCGACCTGGCTGATCTCGGTACGGCGCTTGTCGCCAAACTTCTTGGAGATCTCGCGCATCTCTTCCTTGATGACGCCCAGAATCTTCTCCTCGTGCGTCAGCAGGTCCTCGTAGTAGGCGATAGCACGGCGCAGGCCGTCCAGCTCTTCCTGGATCTTGTCGCGCTCCAGGCCGGTCAGGCGACGCAGCTTCATCTCGAGGATGGCCGTGGTCTGCTCGGGCGTAAAGCCAAAACGCTCGATCAGGCGGCTACTGGCCTCGGAATCGGTCTGCGAGGAGCGGATGATGCTAATGACCTCGTCGATATGGTCGAGGGCCATAAGGTAGCCCTCAAGGATATGTGCACGGGCCTTGGCCTTTTTAAGGTCAAAGTGGGTGCGGCGGGTGACTACGTCAACCTGGTGGTCGATGTAGTGCTGCAGCATCTCGCGCAGGCTCAGGCATTTAGGAACGCCATTGACGAGCGCCAGATTGTTGGCACCAAAGGTGGTCTGCAGCGAGGTGTACTTATACAGGTTGTTAAGTACGACCTGCGGGATAACGCCCTTCTTGAGCTCAATGACCAGACGGATGCCCTTTTGGTTGGACTCGTCGCGCATATCCGAGATGCCCTCGATGCGCTTGTCGTTTACGAGCTGGGCGATTTTCTCCTGCAGGGTGCCCTTGTTGACCATGTAGGGAATCTCGGTAAAGACCAGGCGGCTGCGGCCGGTCTTGGTGGACTCCACATGGGCCTTGGCACGCACGGTGATGGAACCGCGGCCGGTCTCGTAGCTCTGCCTAATGCCGGCGCTACCCATGATGATGGCACCAGTGGGAAAGTCCGGGCCGGGCATAATCTGCATGAGCTCGTCGACGGTGGCGTCGGGGTTGTCGATCAGGTAGCAGGTGGCCTCGATCGCCTCGGTGAGATTATGCGGGGCGATATTGGTGGCCATGCCTACAGCGATGCCTTGGCTGCCGTTAACCAGCAGGTTGGGGAAGCGTGCGGGCAGTACCACGGGCTCGGCGAGCGACTCGTCGTAGTTGGGCTGCCAGTCGACGGTATCCTTCTGCAGGTCGCGGAGCAGTTCCATGGCGGGCTTTGCCAGACGGCTCTCGGTGTAACGCATAGCTGCGGCACCGTCGCCGTCGATGTTGCCAAAGTTGCCGTGGCCGTCGATAAGCGGCGTGCGCATGGAGAACCACTGCGCCAGACGAACCATGGTCTCATAGACCGCGGAGTCGCCGTGGGGGTGGTACTTACCGATAACTTCGCCGACCGTCCAGGCCGACTTCTTGTGCGGGCGGTTGGGGTAGATGCCGCTCTCGTTCATGGCGTACAGGATGCGGCGGTGCACCGGCTTTAAGCCGTCGCGCACGTCCGGCAGGGCGCGTGCCGTAATGACCGACATCGAGTATTCGATAAACGACTGCTTCATCTCGCGGCCAAACTCCGAAATCTGGAGCTGGCCGCCGTTGATGTCCTCGCCGGCCGAGGCACCGCGATCGACCGCGCCAAAGCTCTCCTCGAGCTCGGCGTCGTCGTCCTCTTCCTCTTCATCCTCGACATCGGGGTTGTAGGAATCCGGATCGCCATCCTCGCCCTGCTCGGCGCGGGCGAGCAGGCGCTTCAGATCATCGGGCATACCGGCGTCGCCGGCCGCGTCCATACCCTCGTTGTTGTTGATATCGTCTGCCACGTTACCTCCTCATGGTTTGCGTGGTCCATTAGTTCCCTACCACGGAGACGGCTTTTCCAGGTGCCGCAGATTCGCCCGAAAGAGGAGGGAAGCGTACTTGGATACGCAACCGACGATTGAGGGCGAAGGTGCGGTGGCTGGGAAAGCCGAACAGGTTAGGCATCTAAGAAGCGTGCATCATGCGCATGCTTTTCAATGTACTCGCGGCGATAGCCCACCTCGGAACCCATGAGCTCGCGTACGGCACGGTCCGCCACCACGGCATCCTCGATCGTCACGCGCTGCAAAATGCGGGTCTTGGGGTCCATCGTCGTCGAGGCAAGCTGCTTGGGGTCCATCTCACCCAGGCCCTTGTAGCGCTGGACGGTATAGCCCTTGCGCTTCTTGGTGATCTTGCCATCCTTGGCCTTGCCGTCCTCGTCGTTGTCGTCGGGGTTCAGGCCCAGGCTCTGAATGGTGTCGCGCAGAATCTCGTCTTCGGGCTGTCGGCCGTTGGGATACACGTAGTGGATCTTGTTGCGCACCTTAATGCCAAAGATGGGCGGGCAGGCAACATAGACATAGCCGGCATCGATCAGCGGGCGCATGTACTTGTAGAAGAACGTCAGCAGCAGGATGCGGATATGCGCACCGTCGACATCTGCATCGGTCATGATGATGATCTTGTGGTAGCGCGCCTTGGTGATATCGAAGTCGCCGCCGTCGCCGGCGCTCGTCGTGACGCCGCAACCGATCGCGGTGATCAGCGACTGGATGGTGTCGCTCGAGAACGCACGATGGTCACCCACGCGCTCGACGTTCAGAATCTTGCCGCGCAGGGGCAGAATCGCCTGGATGTCTCGGCGGCGGCCGTCCTTGGCCGAACCGCCTGCCGAGTCTCCCTCTACGATGAAGAGCTCGGTCAGCTCGGCATCGCGCACCGAGCAGTCGGCGAGTTTGCCGGGCAGCGACGCCGTCTCGAGCAGGCTCTTGCGGCGGGTCGCCTCGCGCGCCTTGCGGGCGGCGTTGCGGGCCTTGCAGGCCTGCTGCGCCTTCTTGACGATCTCGCGGGCGGGCTTGGGGTGCTCCTCGAGGTAGTCGGCAAGACCGTCGGTCACGATCTTGAGCGTAAGCGTGCGCATGTAGGAACTACCGAGCTTGGCCTTGGTCTGGCCCTCAAACTGCGGATCGGGCAGCTTGACCGAGATGACGGCCGAGAGACCCTCGCGCACGTCGTCACCGCTCAGGTTGGCCTCTTTCTCCTTAAGCAGGTTCTGTTTGCGGGCGTAATCGTTAATCACGCGGGTGAGGGCGGTGCGGAAGCCCTCGAGGTGCATGCCGCCCTCGGGGGTGTAGATGTCGTTGGCAAACGACATGACGTTCTCGCCATAACCGGCGTTCCACTGCAGGGACACCTCGACCTCGCCCATCTTGGCCACGGGCGCATCCGGGTCCGATTTGCCCTCAATGTAGATGGGCTCCTTAAAGGCCTCGGGGACGTCCTTGCCGTCGTTGAGGAACTTGACGAAGTCGATGATGCCGCCCTCGTAGCAAAACTCCTCCACGCGGGGGGCCGCCTCGCGCTCGTCAGTCAGCACGATCTTGAGGTTCTTGTTGAGAAACGCCGTCTCTTGCAGACGATTGTGCAGTGTATCGAAATCGTAGACGCAGGTCTCGAAGATCTCGTCGTCGGGCCAGAAGGAGACGGTGGTGCCCGTCGAATCCGAGGTGCCCACGACCTCCATCTTCTTGACGGTCTTGCCGCGCGAGAATTCCATCTCGTAGATATTGCCGTCGCGGCGCACCTGCACGACCACGCGCTTGGACAGGGCGTTGACAACGGAGATGCCCACGCCGTGCAGGCCGCCGGAAACCTTATAGGCCGAGTTATCGAACTTACCGCCGGCGTGAAGGATCGTCATGACGACCTCGAGCGTCGGAATCTTTTTGACAGGGTGCTCGTCGACGGGGATGCCGCGCCCGTTATCGACGACCGTAATGGAGTTGTCGGCGTGGACCGTCACCTGAATCTCGGTGCAGAAACCGGCCATGGCCTCGTCGACGGAGTTGTCAACGATCTCCCACACCAGGTGGTGCAGACCGCTGGCGCTCGTCGAGCCGATATACATGCCCGGGCGCTTACGGACGGCTTCGAGACCCTCGAGGATCTTAATTTCGCCGCCATCGTAATCGTTTTCGTTTGCCACACGTCCTCCTTCGGTTAAGAAAATCTGTATAGCCTTACTATTTTATCGTAAAAAATACCCTCGGGGACGAGGGTATTTGCCTATACAAGGCCACCAGATGCGATTTAAGACTCTTTTTTGCTTTGCACGCCCTTGGCCCACTCGGCACTGGCCCTCATGGCGTTCTGGAGGGCCTCACGCAGTTTTTGGTCTTCGATGGGCGACACCTGGCGCTCGATCTCGGCGCGCTCGGCTTCATTCAGGTCGGCATGCGGCGCGGGCGGGCGCTCGGGCGCGACCGGGCGCAGGCGCTCTTTTGCCGCGGGCGGCGTGTGGCCGGGGCGGGTCGTCTTAAATACCAGGCCATCCACATGCGCGCCGGCACGCTCCATGCGTGCGCGGATTATCTCGCGCAAAAGTGTCATCTCCTGTGTCCACGAGGGCGAATCGAGATACACCAGCAGCTCGTTGGACTCGGGAAGATAACGCAGCCCCGTCACGTGCCGGCCCTCGCGCGTGCCCGAGCACACCGCGTTCCAAGCACGGTAGACCGTACGCGATTCCTCGGCGGCCTCCATTTGCGCACGACGTTCGGGCGCAGCCGACGCCAAGATGCGCTGGCGCTCGGCACCCAAAAAGTCACTGAAGGCAGCCGTGCCGTTCTCACGCTCGTAATTAGCATGCCTCACCCATGCTCACCACCTTGGCTCGATCAAGCAACTCATCGGTAAAGTATCCCAAATTGGTGGTGGTTATGACTGTCTGGATGTCGTCGCCGATCAGCTGCAAAAAAGCGGCGCGGCGATCGCCGTCGAGCTCGCTCATCACGTCATCCAAAAGCAGCAGCGGGGCGGTACCCAGAATATCGCGGGCTACGGCCACCTCGGCCACCTTCCAAGCCAGAACCAACGTACGTTGCTGACCCTGACTGGCAAACGAGCGAGCCGAGCGGCCGGCGACCGAAAACTCAATCTCGTCGCGGTGCGGACCCACGAGTGTCACGCCGCGGCGGATTTCCTCGTCGGCGCGCTCGTCGAGCGCCGCGAGCATGTGCTCGTATGCCCAGCCCCTCAGCTCCTCGCGGTCATCGGTCTGGGGCAGCTCTCCCAACGTGGACGCATAGGCCACATCGGCCTCCTCCCCGGACGCAACCAGCCCGTAGGCATTGCGCACGTGGGCGGACAAGCGATCGAGCAGGGCCAAGCGGTGCACCAGCAGGGCCGATCCAGCGCGGGCAATCGACTCATTCCACGCACCGAGCATCTCGCGACAGCACCATGTCTCTTTGAGCAGGGCGTTGCGCTGCGTCACGCAGCGGCCATAGGCGCTTGCCAGATCGGCATAGCGGGCGCTCAGCTGCACGCCAAAGTCGTCGAGCGCGGCGCGACGCACGCTGGCACCACGCTTAACCATATCCAGATGATCGGGGCAGAACAAAACACTCGGCAGCACGCCGCGCACGCCAGAGGCGGCACATCGCTTGCCGTTGCGGCTAAACGAACGCTTACCGTCCTCCACGCATAGGCCCATGTCCAGCACGCGGCCATCGCCCTCGAGCCTAAGCTCGGCCTTGCACAAACCCGTGCCGTCGTGCACAAGCTCGACGGCAGTGGAATGCCTAAACGAGGCGCCGCTCGTTAGCAGCTGCAGCGCCTCTATGAGGTTGGTCTTTCCCGCCGCGTTGGGCCCCGCGAGCACCGTCACGCCATCGCTCAGTTCCAGGCGATAGCTATCGAAGCTGCGGTAGCGCGCGACGGAAAGATCGCGGGCGAACATGGCCATAGGGCGCCGCTAGATGCGCACCGGCATGACCAGGTACAGATAGTTGATCTTGTCGTAGGACTTAAAGATGCCGGCCTGCGAGTAGCTCTTGAGCTCCAGCGTGATCTCCTTCTCCTTGGACAGGGCGTTGAGACAGCCAAAGATGTAGTGGTAGTTAAAGGCAATGGTACCCGACTCGCCCTCGGCCTCGACATCGATCGTCTCCTGCGCCAGATCCTGGTCATTGGAGATGGAGGACAGGCCCATCTGGCCGTTCTCGACATCGATTTCAAACTTGACGGCGGGGTTGGCGCTCGCGATGACCGCCACGCGCTTGAGGGCGGCATTAAAAGCCGCCACGTCGATCTTGACGCTCGTTACGCACGAATCGGGGATGAGCTGCTTGTAGTTGGGATACACACCCTCTATGCGGCGCGACACGTAGGTGGTGTTGCCGGCTTCAAAGACAACCTGGGTGTCGGTGGCACCGATCATAATGGTCGCCTGGCTCGCCATGATGCTCAGGGCGTCGTTGAAGGCATCGGCCGGCACGTTGAGCTCAAAGGAGCCCTCGAGCGTCGAGGTCTCCACCTGCGTATCGCACACGGCCAGACGGAAGGAGTCGGTCGCCACCAGGCGCACGGTGTTGTTTTCGACTCTCATATGCACACCGCCCAGGATGGGGCGGGCCTTGTCGGTCGAGGTGACGCGCCACACGCGGCTGACCATCTCGGACAGAATGTCGGTCGGGAGCTCAACGGCGCTCTCGATGGCATAGGCCGGGAACTCGGGGAAATCGTTGGCATCGAGCGTATTCAGGCGGAAGGAACTCTTCTCGCAACCGATCAGCACCTGGCGCTCCGAAAGCTCAAAGGTAACTGGGGCATCGGGAAGGGTCTTGGTGATGTTGGAGAGCATCTTGCAGGGGATTACCATCTCACCTTCCTCTTCCACATGTGCCGCGATGCGGTGACGAATCGAGATAGTGTAGTTAGAGGTCTGGAATTCCAAGATGCCGTCTTGTGCCTTGATGAGCACGCCCGACAGAATAGGGAGGGTGGATGCCGAAGCGACACCCTTCATGACGACGCCGATTGCTTGCGTAAGCGAGCTCTGGCTGACGGTAAACTTCATCTTTTAATACCTTTCTATAGATATAAATATCTTAATAGTAGTAATAGTACTGACGAAACTGTTGATTACTCCCAAACATGCAGGTCAAACCCAAAAAGAGAATCGACAGTTCCCTGTGTGCAACAGGGGTCGTTTTCCACGTTCAAAACCTGCGCAAAACTTTTCATCGGAGCGGGCTGGGTTTTAGACACCTTATGCCCGCGGTTTCGACAAGTTTTCAACAGGTGTGCCTATTTCCCTACGAGCGCAGTGTAATTTTGTCTCGTAGCGATTTGAGGTCCTCGGTCACGGTCCGGTCTTCCTGGATCATCTTCTGGACTTTTTTGTAGCTCGTGCTGACGGTCGAGTGGTTGCGGTTGCCAAACTCCGCACCCACGGCGGTGGTTGTCATCTCGCACATCTCGATCGCTAGGTAGATGGCGATATGGCGCGCCTTGGCGATATTGGCATTGCGGCGCGGACCAATGAGCTCCTCATGCGTCACGCCGTACTGCTCCTCGATAACAGACTGAACTGTCTGCACGCTGATCTTTTTGGCCGACGTGTCGAAGTACTGGCTGGCGATGGCATCGATGTCGTCGAAGCTCAGCTCGCTACCCTCGCGCTCGCGGTCGCCCGCCTCCCCGGCGCAGCGCTCGCAGAAACTCTCGAGCTCACGGATGTTGGTGCCTGATACCTCCGCCATATGTTTAAAGTGCTCGTCGGTCAGATGTCCGCTGTCGCCACCGTAGGCCGCCAGCAGCGAGTCGTCGCCCGCCTCGGGCGCCGCCGCGATCGTGTTCTCGTAATAGCGCTGCAGAATCTTGTACTTCATCTCGTAGCTGGGCTCTGCTACCAAGCAGAGCATGCCAGCGTTAAAGCGGCTGGTCAGACGCTCGTCCATGTTCAGGTCCTTGGGCGCACGGTCTGCGGCAATCACGACCTTCTTGTTGTTGCGGATAAACTCGTCCATGAGCTGGAAAAAGTAGTCTACGCTCGCGCGCTTGCCGATGATGTTTTGGATGTCATCGATGATGAGCACGTCCACGCCGTGGTATGCCTGCATGATGGGGGCGTTACTCTTCTTTTGGCGGTCGAATTCTGTCATCAGATCATCGATGTATGCCTGTGAGTTGGCGTATTTCACTTTGATCTCGGGCGACTTCTCGGCGAGCTCGTTTTTGATAGCGAGCAGCAGGTGGGTCTTGCCTAATCCCGATTTGCCATAGATGAACAGGGATGTGCAAGTACCGCGTTCGTCTGCGAGTGCGGCGAATTTAAGCGCCGAACGATAGGCGTGGCTGTTTTCGGGGCCGTAGACAAAGTTTTCGAAGGTGAATTTTGAGTTGGCCACGAGGGGCGCGCCATCGGCGTTCTGCTCGCCCGGCGCCGCAGCCGCAGGCACGCTCACAGGCGATGTCGAGACTGGTTTTGCGCTCTTGGCGGGTGTCACGCCCTTCATCTGATTCATCATGCGGCGGAAATCGTCGGCCGACAGCGTGTTTTTGATCGCGACGCCCGGTTCTTCGCCCGGCGCCGCGTCGTGCGCGACGGGCATGTGTGAAACGCTGGGGGCGGTTGCTACCGGCGCGGCTGTTGCGTGGGGTATGGTTTCACGGGAAACATCGCCCGCATTGGTCTCCGGAGGCGCCACGGGGGCGACGGTCGTCAAAGGGGGAGTGACGGGTGCCGCCCCCGTGGCGCCTGTCGTGGGACCCTGCGGGGCCACGATGTTGAGCGCGATCGGCGCAAAGGCAATCTCTTCTAGGTAGTGCTCGATAGTCGGCTGGTGCTTTTTGAGCTGCGCAATGGCAAAGCGCGACGGTGCCTCGATGGTCAAGGTGTCCTCGGTCAGGCTCACGGCACGCGATTGCCCCAACATGTTGATGAGGCGTGCATCTTGGCCGTCGCGCTGGCAAAAGGCGATGGCATCCTCCAGGATGATGCTTGCTTCCTCGTCCACTGTCTCTCCCGTTCCTTAACTTTGGGCACGCATGCGAGCGCTGCCGAGTTCGGTCAGATGGTATTTCTGACCGTGTTTGATTACCAAGCCGGCCTGCGCCAAGTCATTGAGTGTGCGTGACCACGTGGGCGCGGAGTTTCCAAATGCTCGCGCCAGGTCGGTGGCGCCGCACTCTTGGTTTTGAGCCAGATATCCCAGCGCCGCGTTGCCGCGCTCGCTCACAAATACGTCCGGTTGCGGCTGTGCGTATTGATTCGCCGCATTAGGATACATCATTTGAGCTGCTGGTTGTTGAGAACTCTGCATGGTTGGCATCGGCTGTTGAAAACTTTGCGGCCACTGTTGGTATGGCTGCGGCGGCATCTGCTGGGCCCAGGGATTGTACGGCTGCGGCATCTGCTGATACGGCTGCTGATAGCCCTGGGGATACTGCTGCATATATTGCTGGGAGTATCCCTGCTGCGGCATATATTGTCCCGGATATGCCTGCGGGTACGGTTGGAAGCCCATCTGCCGAGCTCCTTGCATGCCCGTCACCTGCTGCATCGCGGCTGCATCCAAATCGGCCGGGACCATGGACTCTGCCGAGCCTTGAGTTGTCGTCTGTCCCGCGGGCTGGGGGTCCTGCATGGGCGGCATGCCGGGTTGATGCATCTGCTGCGAAGCCATGGGCTGTTGTAGTGGGGACGCTGCCATGGTTTGCTGCGGAGTCATCATTGCTTGCCGTGGAAATGCTCCCGGCAGTGGGTATTCCGACCCCTGGGCCTCGGGGCGCACGGCTGCCCCGCGCCCTCCCGCGCGCTCAATTTCCTGCACGCGCTTGGGGTCGAGGCTCACCGTGACGACGGTGCCGTTGCCCATGTTATCTTCGATGGAGACTGCCCCGCCGGCGTTTTCCAGGTATTCCTGCACCATGGGAAAACCTGCCCCGGTGCCGCGTATATACCGCTTCATCTTGCTGTTTGCGCTGGTGACGCCAAAGTCGAAGGCGCGCTCTTTGTCGTCGATGCCCGGACCTTGGTCGGCAAAGCGGATAGTTTCCCCGCCATCCAGGATCGAGATAATGGGCTCGGCAAAGTGGGCGTGGATAAAGTTTTCGACAATCTCGCGGATAACCATGAGTGAGATGTGTCCGCCTTGCTCTTTCATGCACTGGTAGACGGTGTTAGTCGTCTCTTCCAGATACGTGCGGATGTCTTGCGGCTCGATGACGATCACGCGCGGGGTCGAAAGCATGTCGTCATAGACGGCGATGCGCGCCGCATACATGGTTTTCGGTGTCTGTTTCGATGTCTGCCCGCCCTCTTCGCGCTCTTCGCGTACGCCGTTGATGTGCTCGTTGTCGGGTGCCGGGTCACCGGAATCGACCATGGTGTAAAAGTCGTCAGACATGCCGCTCGCAATCTTTCAAAAGGTTTCGGATAAATAGTAGCTCACCGCGCAATGTTTCTCATCTTTCGACAAGTTTTCAAAACATGTTGAAAACTTTGGAAAATTGGCGAAAAGTTCTCAACATTGCCAACATGACCTGTCGAAAACTCGGTGAAATATCGTGAAAAGTTGGAGTTATACTCAAAAACTCATCCGGCTTATGGCGGAACCGTGTGAACTGCGCAACCTTTTACCTTTGATTTCTTGACATTTGAACATTGATTTCCCTACAATCTTCAAGCTCACGTGTCTATATCTGCGTCCGCGCCCTCGCGGACACTCGAAATGCAGCAGGAGGAACTTAAGATGAAGCGTACGTATCAGCCTAATAAGCGTAAGCGTGCCAAGACCCATGGCTTCCGTGCCCGTATGGCCACCAAGGGTGGTCGTGCCGTGCTCGCCCGTCGCCGCGCCAAGGGCCGCAAGCGTCTCACTGTCTAGCAGCGATACACACATCTCGCATGAAGACTATTAAGTCTCGGCAAGATTTCGAGCATGTGTTCAGTCAGGGGCGTCGTTTCAATCATCCTCTGATTCGAATGACCATATGTGAATCGGTTGGCGAAGGCGACTCTGGAAGGGTCGCCTTCGTTGGTGCTAAACGACTCGGTTGTGCAGTTGTGCGCAACCGTTCTAAGCGTGTGATGCGCGAGGCCGCCCGCAGCTGCGGATTTCCCGTTGCGGGTTATGACATCATCTTGTTCGCGACCCCCAAGACGAGGATCTCGTCGCCGGAGGAAATGAACGAGGCATTGCGTTCGCTTGTGATACGCGCCGGCGTTGCCGGGGAGGAGCGATGAGCAATCACGTTTTGCGACGTGTTGCCATCGCTCCTATTCGCATATATCAACAGGTTATTTCGCCCTTATTGCCTGACGCCTGCATTTATTATCCAACGTGTTCTCATTACGCCGTCCAGGCTATCGAGAAATACGGTGTTTGTAGAGGCTGCTGGCTTGCCGTGAGGCGCATCGCTCGCTGCAATCCCCTGCACGTCGGCGGTTATGACCCTGTGCCCTAGCGGGCACTCGCTATCGGAGGAAAAATTACATGTGGGATTGGATCGTTAACATCCTTTTCGAGCTGCTCAAGCTCATCCAGACCTTTGCGGTCGACTGGGGCCTGTCCATCATTATCCTGGTGGTCATCGTCCGTCTGCTGCTGACGCCGCTCATGCTCAAGTCGACCAAGTCGACGGCCCGTATGCAGGTGCTGCAGCCCAAGATGCTCGAGATCCAGGAGCGCTACGCCGACGATCCCCAGCGTCAGGCCGAGGAGATGCAGAAGTTCTACAGCGAGAACAAGTTCAATCCGCTGTCCGGCTGCCTGCCGCTTCTGATTCAGATGCCTATCCTCATCGCCCTGTTTACACTTCTGCGCAACCTGCCGCAGTACTTTAACGAGGGCACCTTCTCGTTCTTCAACATTCTGCCCGATCTGACTACCACGCCGAGTGCCTCTTTTGCCGATGGCTTTATGGTCGCACTGCCTGCGCTGATTTGCCTGATTCTGTTTGCTGTCCTGACCCTGATTCCGCAGCTGTACATGTCGCGCAATCAGACCGGTCAGCAGGCCCAGAGCATGCGCATGATGGCCGTCGTCATGACCGTCATGATGCTCTGGATGGGTTGGAGCCTGCCCGTTGGTGTTCTTTTGTACTACGACGTGTCTTCTGCCTGGCAGGTTATCCAGCAGATCTTTGTGACGCAGAAGGTTATCGAGAAGGCTAAGGCCGAAGAGGAGGAGCGTCTTAAGAACGCCCCGCTGCAGGTTGAGGTCACGCGTCGCGAGAAGAAGCCGCGCCCGCACAAGAAGAAGTAGCGGTATAGTAATCTTATTTAGGTACCTAACTTTTGGAGTACGTTATGTCTGAAGAGATCGTCGAGGATATGCTTGAGGAGGTTGCCCCGCAGGCCGCGGGCGATTATCTCGAGATTGCACAGCGCTACAAGGCTGGTGAAGAGCTTACGGATGAAGAGCTCGACACCATTGCCGATGTTGCGATTTCTATTCTTCGTTCCATCCTTTCGCATTTCGACGCCGCCAACTCTCCAATCGATGAGTATGAGGGCGACGAGGGCGAACTGATTCTTGATGTAACGGCTCCCGACCTTGCCGTCCTAATCGGTCGTCATGGTCGCACCCTTGATGCCCTTCAGGTTATGTTCTCGCTGTTGGTGAGCCGCAAGCTTGGCTTTAGGTACCCGGTTGTCGTCGACGTCGAGGGATATAAGAGCCGCCGCCAGGACAAGGTTGCCTCTATGGCTCAGTCTGCTGCCGAGCGGGCAGTTCGCACTCACAAAAGCGTTTCGCTTCCTCCCATGAATGCCTATGAGCGCCGTCTGGTTCATATTGCTCTTCGCGGCAACGATGCCGTTGACACGCATTCTGAGGGTTCTGACCCCGATCGTCATGTTGTGATTGTTGCTCGATAACCTAAACGAGCTTATCTTAAGGGGGCGTGGTTTCCACGTCCCCTTTTTTTGTCAAAAGTTCTTGATACACTGATTTTTGTCAGATAGGAGTTTGTCTTGTTTGTACTAACCGATGAGCAGGCAAGCCAGATGCTTAGTCGTCTAATTTCGTATTGCGAAGACTATTCTTTGAAGGTCTCCAATGATGCCCTACGCTCCTGTATTGAGCATCTTGATCTTGTTTTGGAGGCTAATAAGACCACCAATCTTACGCGCATCCTAAATATCGAAGATGCGGCTGTTCTTCATATTCTTGATTCGCTTGTGTTGCTTCCCTATATAGACATAGCTCCAGAAGGCGCTTTGTTAGACATGGGTACTGGTGCTGGGTTTCCTGGTATCCCTTTGACAATTGCTTGCGGACGTAAGGCTACCTATATCGATTCGGTTGGCAAGAAGGTTGATGCTGTTAACTCATTTGTTGAGGCTCTCGGTATCAAGCGTGCTCACGCGGTTCATGATCGTCTTGAAGAATATGCCCGAAGCCATAAGAAACAGTTTGCTGTTGTCACTGCTCGTGCACTTGCACCGTTACCAGTTCTCGTCGAGTATGCTTCACCATTTCTAATAGATAGTGGTCTCTTTGTTATTACTAAGGGAAACCCGTCAGACGTCGAACTTCAGTCTGGTCTAACTGCCGCTAGCATATGCGGGTTCACCACACTTTTGACAGATGATTTAGATTTGCCAAATGGCTTGGGTCATCGCGAGTTTATCATTCTAAAAAAATCTCGTCCGGCAGCTATTTCGCTTCCACGTGCTAATGGCATGGCGAAGAAGAATCCGCTTGCCTAGATGTTTCACGTGAAACATAATGGATAGTAATTACTTGTTATGTTTCACGTGAAACATAACAGATGATGAATCGGAATGTTTCACGTGAAACATCCTCAGTTTAACAGCTTAAAAACACCAGGAGGGACCGTGGGATTTCGCGACGTTAAGCGTTCAAAGAGCGCAAAAGACACGCGTATCATTGCAATCATCAATCAAAAGGGTGGTGTGGGTAAGTCCACCACAGCAGTAAACCTTGCAGCAGCACTGGGTGAACAGGGTCGAAAGACGCTGATTGTCGATTTTGATCCACAGGGTAATAGCACGAGCGGCTTTGGAATCGAAAAAGAAGAACTTGATAACTGCATCTATGATGCATTGCTGAATGATGTTCCGGCAGAATCGCTTGTTCTGGATACAAATTGCAGTAAGGTATTTGTAATTCCGGCTACTATTCAGCTTGCAGGTGCCGAAATTGAGCTTGTAAGCGCGATTGCACGAGAAACGCGTTTGAAGGACCTGCTTGAGCCTGTTAAGGACGAGTTTGACTTTATATTTATCGACTGTCCGCCTTCACTTGGCTTGTTGACCATTAATGCGTTGACGGCGGCGGACAGTGTTTTGATTCCGATTCAGTGCGAGTATTACGCACTCGAAGGTGTCACGAAGCTGCTTGAGTCGATGAAGATGGTCAAAACGCGCCTAAATAAGAGTCTTGATACCTATGGCGTGCTTATGACGATGTATGATTCGCGAACATCGCTCTCAAATCAGGTTGTCGAAGAAGTGCAGTCGTACTTTGGCGATAAGGCATTTAAGACCTTGATTCCGCGTACGGTTAAAATATCAGAAGCACCGTCGTTCGGTGAGCCGGTAATTACATATGCGCCGCAAAATAAGGGTGCAAAGGCGTATATGAACCTTGCCAAAGAGGTGATCAAGCGTGCCTAGTCCTAGGAAGCGTGGCGGTTTGGGTCGCGGACTCAATGCATTGGTATCCGAAGCAGAATATGAGACCGGTGGCTCTGCGACGTCCGCATCCAATACTGCTTCGGAAACTAAACTTCCAATTGAAGATATCGTTCCGAATCCCAACCAACCCAGAATTCATTTTAATGAGACCGAGCTTCGAGAGTTGAGTGAGTCGATTCAGGAGCATGGTGTTCTTCAGCCACTTCTTGTACGCAAGCACGGTAATGGCTATGAGATTATCGCGGGTGAGCGCCGTTATCAGGCTTCTAAGCTCGCTGGACTTGAGGAACTTCCTGTCATCATAAAAGATGTTGATGATGAACAGATGCTTGCGCTTGCATTGATTGAAAATTTGCAACGCTCTGATCTCAACCCCGTCGAAGAGGCTAAGGGGTATCGACAGCTCATCGATGCGAGTGGTATGACTCAAGAGGCCTTGTCGAAGGCTGTTAGCAAGTCTCGCTCTGCAATCACCAATTCGCTGCGCCTACTTGATCTTCCAGAGGTTGTTCAGCAGATGATCTTTGAAGGTAAGCTGACTGCTGGCCATGCTCGTGCAATTCTTGCAGTTCCATATGAAGATGCACGCATTAAGTTAGCTGAGAAGGTTGTTGCGGAAGGATTGTCCGTCCGCGCGACAGAAAATCTTGCTCCGTTGTTTTCTGCCGGAGAGACACCAAAAACGCCTCGAACCCCAACGCCTCAGTCTTTTAAGAAGGCGGCACGCGTTCTGCGTCAGGTGTTTAACACGAACGTTCGCGTAAAGAGCTCGCGCGGTAAGAACAAGATCGAGATTGAATTTAAGGATGAAGAGGAACTCTCTCGCATTCTGGGCGAAATCATTCAGTTTGATCAAGGAGGTCAGGATGAGGAATAAAGTTCTGACTGCTGTCGCTTTGGCTGCTACTGTTGCAGTTGGCGCTTTTGCCGGTTATAAGATTGCGACAGATGATGAATTGCGTGGTCGTTTACTTCGCGGAGCGCAGGATATCGTTGATACCTCAAAAAAGAAAATGGATGTTATGACCGAGGACGTTGCCATGCGTTCGGCTCAGATGACAAAGAATCCCAAGATCAACCAAGATTGGGTTAATCATCAATGGGAAAATGTAGGCTTTTAGGTACCTAACAATGACTCATCTATTCTGAAGGGTTCCTTGTCTGATCACCAGTACAGGGATCCCTAATATCGTCCTAAATAATGCTGGACAATCGTATGATGCAGATAATCGATAAATATGAAACAGCCCCGGTTGCAATTAAGCAACCGGGGCTTTCTGATGTTTCACATGAAACGTTTGGGCTGGTCGCCCCTACGCATTCTTCTGAACTTTGAAACGCTGCTTGAGTTGGCCACAAGCCGCATCGATATCGTTACCACGGGAGTTGCGGATCGTGGTCTCGATACCACGGGACTCAAGACGGCGTTGAAGGTCTTCTACCTTATGGATCGGTGACGGCTTGAGCGGGCTGCCCTCAATATCGTTGAGCTGAATCAGGTTGACGTGGCACAGCGTGCCCTCGCAGAAGTCGCAGAGCGCCTGCATTTCGGGGTTGGTGTCGTTGACGCCCTCGATCATGGCATATTCGTACGTCGGACGGCGGCCGGTCTTCTCGGTGTAGAGCTGCAGTGCCTCGTGAAGGCGCAGGAGTGTGTATTTCTTGACACCGGGCATGAGCTTATTGCGTGTGGACTGGATGGCGGAGTGCAGCGAGACAGCTAGGGTGAACTGCTCGGGAATGTCGGCAAACTTACGGATGCCAGGAATAACACCGCTGGTAGACACGGTGAGATGGCGCGCTCCAATGCCGATACCGTCGGGGTCATTAAGGATGCGCAGCGCCTTAAGAACCTCATCGTAGTTGGCAAAAGGCTCGCCCTGGCCCATGAACACTACGCTTGTCGCGCGCTCGCCAAAGTCATTGGAAACGTGAAGTACCTGGTCGACGATTTCCTGGGCGGTCAGCGAGCGCCTGAGGCCGTTGAGACCGGTAGCGCAAAAAGCACAGCCCATTCCGCAGCCGGCTTGGGTGGATACGCAGACAGAAAGCTTGTTACGACGGGGCATGCCGACGGTCTCGACAGAAATGCCATCGTGGTACTCGAGTAGGTATTTACGAGAGCCGTCTTTGGACACCTGCTTGGTGAGCTCGGTCGGCGTGTCGAAGGCAAATGCCTCCTTTAACTGCTCGCGGAAAGCCTTGGGAAGGTTGGTCATATCGTCAAACGAACAAACGTTCTTCTCAAAAACCCATTCAATGAGCTGCTTCGCGCGGAAAGCGGGCTGGCCGAGTTCGGACACGAGCTCGCGAATATCGTTTTGGCTCAAGTCGCGAATGTCCTGAGATTTAGTCCTGGGATTCATGGAAGCCTTTCGATTTTGGGGAAACGTAGGGGGTATCGCTACAATATGGTATCAGCTGCAGAAATCATAGAGGAGGAGTCTGCCCATGCCGGGTAAAAGCCTAGAGAACATGCACGTAGCGGTCTTGGCGGGCGGCCATTCCGCCGAGCGCGAGATTTCGCTCAATTCAGGAAAGAACGTCGTGGTGGCCCTAAAGGAGGCTGGCTACACTTCGGTGGAGCTGCTCGATACGGCTGCCGATGATTTTATGGTGACTATGGCAACTGGCGATTTTGACGTGGCGTTTATCGCCATGCACGGCGCCGGCGGCGAGGATGGCGCCATGCAGGGAGCCATGGAGACGCTGGGTATCCCCTATACGGCGTCGGGTGTGCTCGCCAGCGCGTGTGGCGCCGATAAAGAGGTTTCAAAGCTTCTGTATGCCAAGGCAGGCATCCCCATTGCCCCCGGTTTAGCGCTTGAGGCGGGCGACGAGGTCGATATCGATCGCATCGTTGAGATTTGCGGCGAGCGTTGCTTTGTAAAGCCCGCCGTCAACGGCTCCAGCTACGGCATCTCCCTGGTACACGAGCCCTCTGAGCTGCCTGCCGCCATCGCCAAGGCCTTTGAGTACGGCGATAAGGTGCTGGTCGAAAAGTGCATCGAGGGAACCGAGATTACCGTAGGCGTCTACGGCGAGGATGACGTGCGCGCCCTGCCGATCGTCGAGATTCGCAAGCCTGAGGACTGTGAGTTCTACGACCTGGATGTGAAGTACGTCGATCCCACGGATATCCACCGTATTCCGGCGCAGATTTCGCCCGAAAACTATGCTCGTGCCCAGGAACTAGCCTGTGCGGCCCACAAAGCCCTCGGCTGTCTGGGCATTTCGCGCAGCGATTTTATCGTGAGCGAGGACGGCCCCGTCATCCTCGAGACCAATACGATTCCCGGTATGACCGATACGTCGCTGTATCCGGACGAGATTCGTCATACCAAAGACATGACCTTCCCGCAGGTCTGTGACAATCTGATTCGCATGGGTCTCCGTCGAGCGGGCATTGCATGCTAATCGAGGATGCTGTATCTCCTGGAACGCCGCAGTTTGTCATTGATTCCTATGCAACGCTTGCCGAGCGTGCCCGCACACAATCGTTTGGCCTTATCGAGGAGGATGTTATCGTCCTCGATACCGAGACCACGGGTCTTTCGGTCCAGGACAACGAGCTTATCGAGATTTCCGCGGCCCGTCTTTCGGGCCGCGAGGTCGTTGACCGCTTTGACACGTTTGTGCATCCCAAGCAGCTGATCCCTGCCGAAATCACTGAGCTCACAAGCATCACAAACGCCGATGTGGCCGATGCCCCCTCGGCTGTAGAGGCCGTGGCTGCGCTCGCCGATTTTGTGGGCGGGTGCCCGGTTATCGCGCACAATGCCACGTTTGACCGATCGTTCATCGAATCGGTCAAGGGCGGTGTCAACGTCAGCGACATCTGGATCGATTCGCTGGCGTTGTCCCGTATCGCGCTGCCGCGCCTGGCATCGCACAAGTTGTCCTTTATGGCCGATCTGTTTGGCTGCGACTCCGTGTCGCACCGTGCAAATGCCGATGTCGATGCCCTGTGTGGGGTGTGGCGCGTGCTGCTGGTTGCCCTTACGGACTTGCCGCAGGGCCTTATGGCGCGTCTGGCGGATATGCACGCGGATGTTCCTTGGTCCTATCGTCCCATTTTCTCGTTTTTGGCAGGTCAAAACCCCGGCTCGATTTTCTCGCTTGCCGCCGCCCGCGCCGACGTGCTCAAGGCCGATCGCGCCGATGATCGCGTGGATGCCGACGAGCTGCCGGTTCTTAACATGCCGAGCCGCGAAGAGATCGAGGCGGATTATGCCCCCGGTGGTCTAGTCAATCGCATGTATCCCACTTATGAGCCGCGCGACGAGCAGATTGCCATGGCGCTCGAGGTACGCGACGCGTTGGTTACGGATACGCATCGCGTGATAGAGGCCGGTACGGGCGTCGGTAAATCGATGGCGTATCTCG
Source organism: Collinsella sp. LCP19S3_B6 (assembly GCF_052121815.1). Lineage (NCBI taxonomy): Bacteria > Bacillati > Actinomycetota > Coriobacteriia > Coriobacteriales > Coriobacteriaceae > Collinsella > Collinsella sp. LCP19S3_B6. The sequence continues at coordinate 22,214 of NZ_JBQKDN010000001.1, read as the reverse complement.
TGCCCTTTGCCGAGGCCGCCCGCCGAAACAACATTACCGTTGGCATTGCGACCAAATCGAATAATCTTGCCGATCAGCTTATGTACCACGAGCTGCCAAAACTCGCCGAACAGCTGGACGGAGGCTTGTCATTCTGTGCGCTCAAGGGATATGACCACTATCCGTGCCTGCGCAAACTCGAGCGCATGAGCCGAAGTCAGGCCGAGATTACCACCAAGCGCGATCCTGCCGACACGCTCACAGCGGTTGCGGTGATCATGGCGTATGTGTGCCAATCTGCCGATGGTGACCTCGATTCGCTCGGCATTCGCTGGCGCAGCGTCAACCGTCCCGACTTTACGACGGCCTCACGCGAATGCGCTCGCCGCCTGTGTCCGTTCTTCCCCGATAAATGCCTCGTCCACGGTGCCCGTCGTCGCGCGGCGCATGCCGATATCGTGGTCACAAATCATTCCCTGCTGTTTCGCAACGTTGCGGCCGAAGGGAGAATTTTGCCTCCCATCCGCCACTGGGTAATCGACGAGGCCCATTCCATCGAGCGCGAGGCGCGCCGCCAGTGGGCGCGCGTGGTCTCGGCAGACGAATCTCGCGTGCTATTTGAGCGCCTTGGCGGGTCGAGCTCCGGTGCATTGAGCCAGGTATCTCGTGATTTGGCGACATCCGAAGGCTCCACGCTTTATCTGGGGCTCACCGCGAAGGCGACGTCTACGGTCGCACGCGCGAGCATGGCACTCGCCGAGGTGTTTGACGGCGTGCGTGAGCTCGGCCGTCGCGCCCGCGGTGGCTACGACAGCGCAAATCTGTGGATTGGCCCCGAGTTGCGCGAGTCGGATGACTGGCATGACTTCTTGCAGTCTGCCAGCGCTGCTATCGATGCCCTGGAGCAGGCGGATAAAAATGTTGCCGCGCTGGTGCAGGCTGTCGCTGCCGATAAACCCGAGGTCGTCGTCGACCTGGGCGATATTTCGCGCCGTCTGCACGAGCTGGCCGAGAACCTCAAGCTCATCATTGACGGCACCGACGAGCATTATGTGTACTCGCTGCAGGTCAACCGCCGCCTACGTGCGGGCGGAGAATCCATGACCGCCGAGCGCATCGACATCGGCGAGGCCCTGGCGAACGAGTGGCTGCCCGAGGTGCATACGGCCATCTTTGCCTCGGCAACCATGACGGTGTCCAAGAGCTTTGAGCACTTTAACCATGCCGTAGGCCTCGATCGCATTGCCGCTTCGGCATCCTCGTCACTACATCTGGATTCGAGCTATGACTTCGATTCGAACATGGCCGTAGTCGTGGCGGGGGACATTCCCGACCCTCGCGACCGCGAGGGCTATCTGTCCGCGCTCGAGCGCGTACTGGTCGATGCCCATCTTGCCATGGGCGGGTCGGTGCTCACGCTGTTCACCAATCGCCGCGATATGGAAGACCTGTACGCTCGGGTTGAGCCCAAGCTGGCTCGTGCCGGCCTGGAACTCAATTGCCAGCAGCGCAATTCGTCTCCCCGTCGCTTGCGCGATCGCTTTATCAACGAGTCGACCTCGTCGCTCTTTGCTCTCAAGGCATTTTGGGAGGGCTTCGATGCCAGCGGCGAGACGCTGAGATGCGTCATTATCCCCAAGCTGCCATTCTCGAGCCCCACCGATCCTCTCTCGTGCGAGCGCAATCTGCGCGAGGACCGCGCCTGGGTACGCTACTCGCTGCCCGAGGCGGTTCTCGAGGTCAAGCAGGCGGCCGGTCGCCTGATTCGTTCATCGACCGATTGCGGCGTGTTGATTTTGGCCGACCCGCGTCTGGTGACGAAGGGTTACGGCAAGAAATTTCTGACATCGCTGCCTACGAGCTCGTATCAGCGCATCGAAACGGCGCAGATCGGCCACTATCTTCAGTTATGGCGCCAAGCGCACGAACGCCATCGCTAAGAACGGAAGGCCATTGCCTCGGCGGCATCACATAGGCGCTTTGAAAGGGAGGGGTCGTCTGCGATGCGGATGGCTCCGCCCGCTGCGATAATCTGGCTAAACAGCCAGTTTTCGGAGCTATAGGAAACAGTCACGCTTGCCGTACCCTCCCCATCGGCTTTAATTGACCTGATACCTGCCCACCTCACGCGTTCTGCCATATCGAGCGGCATCAGGAGCTTAACGCTCTGGCTTGCCTGTGCAAGGGAATCGTGCAGGGACGTGGTTTCGGTCGTGTGACGCACGACGGAGTCTTCCGTCAGCAGAAGATCCTCGATCTTGTCCATACGGTAGGAGCGCTGCCCGTCTGCCTCGACATCCCAGGCAATCAGGTACGTTTGGTCGCCATTGGTCGTGATCTTTAGGGGGTCGATCAATCGCCTGCGTGGATGCTGGTCGTCCAGGGAGCGGTAGGTGACGAGGCATCGCACACCATCCTGAATTGCACAGCAGAGTTGCTGCCAATAAGATCCGCGGGCGACGGTATCGTCAACGCGTTGGTTGTATCCGAGTTCCGCCGGAAGGAGTGCGCGCCGGATGCGCGCCGCCGCGCACTCTTCGATTCCGAGCGACTCCAATTCATGGTTGAGTACGGCGCCCTCGGCGGCACTCAGGCGAAGCGGCAGCACACGGCCCGCATCGCCGATGAGAACCACACGTTCATCGCGGCATTCGCAAATGATGCGCGCGCCCGATTCGCGGTCTGCGAGCGTCGAGATGATGCCGATGATCTCGTCGAGCGAAGCTCCGGAGATATCGAAGCGACTGCAGATTTCGTCTCGCGTCATGCCCGCCTCGCCGGCGGCATAGAGTGCCTCCATAATGTCGATGGAGCGCGAGAGCCTTTGTTCGCTGGTGAGCTTACGCACGGCCATGAGCGCTCACTGTCCTTTCGATGAGGCGGTTCCACGCCTGCTTGAGTTCGTTGGGCGCTACGGGCCTCATACCGTCAACACTGTGTTCCATGCAAAATGACGCCGCCGCATTCAGGTCGCGAACGTCAACGGTCCAGGTCCAGCCGTCTTTGGCGTGCTCGAGCCTTCCTCGCCCACGTGTGAGGCCGTGGACCATGTCGGATTGAGCCTGCGGAGCAAACGAGAAAGTTGCCGTGACGGGCTGGCAATCGGAGAAATCGAATTCAAAGAAGAGGTAATCGTTGAGATTGAAGTCTGCGGGAATGGCGTAGGCCCGCGATGGACGCCACGCACGAACGATGCGATCGCAGCGAAAGGTTCTGATTTTTCCGGTGGCGTCATCTAGGCCGCAAAAGTAGGCTGTTCCTTCGCGCTCGAACATGCCGTAGACGCAAACAGTGCGTTGTCGTTGCTCACCCCGTCCGTTTTGATACAAAAAACGCAGCGCGCATCGGTCGGCAAACGCACTCCATACCGCATCGACCGTCGGCGAGTGAAGAACGGGGGGCTCGGCCGTATTCGTCTCGCCGGTAAGATAGGCAATTTTGGAGCGTATGTCGGCGAGCGGGGTCGCAAAGGCCGAAGAGCCCGTGGTGAGGGTCTGATCGATAGCGTTTAGCAGAATGTCGGCATCGTCTGCGGTGATCAAGCCGCCCGCGGCAAACGTATGCTCACGGTCGATTGTCCAGGCGCTCTCCTCGGTCTCCTGGGCACCCGCGGCGCGAACTTCCTTGATCACAATGCCCTGCTCGAGTAGCTTGTCGCGGTCGCGGCGAAATTTTCGCTTATCCGAGTCGACGTTGCCCGATCCGTAGCCTAGGTCAGAATCCAGCACGATCTGCTCGGTAGTTAAGGGCTCGGGGGAACTGTTGAGGACAAAGAAAAGGTTGAGGATACGCTGGGCGGTTTTGTCGAAACCGGGTTCTGGCGCATTTGTTTTGTTTGTCGCGGTCATATCGCTTACCGTCATAGAATCCTCGCATGGGAAGGTTATTTGATGCCATGATTTTAATCCGATATGGAGATTAGGCTATATCCTTGTCCGCTCAGTGCGTTAAGATGCCCAGATTTCGGCCGATTGCGTTCGCTCGGGGTATACTTTCGACTATATACGGTTCTAATGTGCAAGCATTGGGCCTATTTGTCGGATTATGGATGTGGAGCGCACATGGCGAACACCCAGAACTATATCAATCATCTGCTACAGGGCACGGGCATCACGCCGGCGTGCAGCGAAGAAGAGCGTTTGGCTGCCGAGGATATCGCCCAGATCTTCCGCAATCATGGCTTTGATCCCGAAGTCCAGGAATTTAACGCTCCTGCACCCAGCAGGCTGGCATTTGCCGTCACAGGCATTCTGTCTTTTGCCGGCGCCCTGCTTATGGGTATTGGCGGCAGCATCGGCTTAATCGGTGTTCTGCTGGCCATCGCCGGTGCCGTGTTGTATGTGCTCGAGCGTACCGGTCGCCCTGTTATCTCTCGCCTGGGCAAGACGGGCGTGAGTCAAAATGTCATTGCCTATCACAAGGCCACAGGTCCGCTTGCATCTCCGCGCAACCGTCCGGTGGTTGTTGTCGCCCATTACGATTCTCCGCGTGCCGAGCTCCTCGCTCGCGAACCGTACGCGCCGTATCGCGCGCTCATCGCCAAGATGCTGCCGGTCGCCACGATTGTCCCCGCTGCCGTCGCCATTCTGCGTATACTGCCGCTCCCCGGCGCTCTGAAGGTTCTGCTTTGGATCGTTGCGATCCTCGCCTCTCTTGTGGCGCTCGCCAACGCGGCCAATATCATTGCCAACCGTTTTGTTCTTCCCTATACGTCCGGTGCGGTCTGCAATAAGTCTTCTGTAGCCGCGATGCTCGGTGTCATGGATAACGTTGCCCCTTACCAGGGCGAAAACGAGTTCCCTAACGACATTCCGTTTGATGACTATTTTGGTGAGCAAAAGCGTCGTGCCGAGGAGATGGCGCGCGCGGCGGCTGAGTATGCCGCTGCCCAGCAGCAAAACGACTACGGCAACACGATCGAGTACGAAGAACCCTCCTACAACGAGGACGAGTTTGGCCAGCCGATCGCTCCCGAATCCGAGCAGGGCGAAGTTTTTGACGAACAGATCGATGGCTTTGAGGGTGCCTCAGCTGACGAAACCCTGATTGGTGTCATTGCTCCCGAGGCTCAGGCTGAAGCCGAGGTTGCTGCCGAGCCGGTCGCGGATGAGGATGCCGTCGAGTCGATTGGGGCGCCCGCTGTCGCCGAGCCGAGCGAGCCCGAGCCTAAGCTGTATCGCAATGCTGCCGGTAATATTCGCTTTGGTTCTGATGCCATTCGTGCCCTGGGGATGCTTCCCGAGTCGTGCACGCTTGATTACGAAGAGGGCGAGGAGCCGACGATCGATCCCGAGCCTGCTTCGGTTGAACCTGTCGCCGCGCCTGCCGACGAGCCCGTCGTCGATACCGAGCCCAAGACGGAACCCGAGCCCAGCCCTGAACCCGAGCCGGACGCCGCTGCGCCCGCCCCGGTGGTTCAGGATGTGTACGACGATTCCGCCAGCGATTACGATGAGTATCCGCAGCGCGTTTCCTATGAGAGCGATACCGATTTTTCGGCCGATCTACCGGTCGCGACGCCCCATGCCGATATAGCATCTGCGTTCTCTTCGATTGGAGCCAGCGCTTCAAGCTTCTTTAAGGGCGCACTCGCTAAGGGTAAAAAACTTGTCGACGACCTTGAGGAAAAGCGTGCCGCTGCGCGCGAGGTGGCAGAGCAGGAGGCTATTGCCCACCAGCAGGCTGCCGAGGCCGAGCGTGAGCGTGCGGCGCGGGAATTTGAACAGCATGAGGCTGAGCAGCCTGCCGCGACGGAGGTCGCCGAGGCTACGACGTCCTTCGAGGCCCAGCAGCCAATCGACGCCACCGAGACGCTCGATGCCGCGAAGTTCGATGCCACGATAACGTTCGAGAAGCAGGGTACTGCCATCGCCGAGCCCCTTTCTGTTTCCGATGAGTCCCAGGATGCTGCAGATGAGATCGAGGCGCCCGAAGCCGAGCCGGCTGAGAGTGTCGATGCCGAGCAGGTTGAGAACGTTGACGCCGAGACGAACACCGCCGACGAGATTGAAGCCGACGCGACGGTCGTCGTTGAGCAAGAAGAGACCCCGGTGATTTCTAACGCCGATGAGTCCAGGCCGTACTCTACGCAGATCTTTACCATGCCTGCCCCGAGCGATCCCGGCTCCACGGTTGCCAACCCCGCATCGGCGCAGGTCGAGACGGTTGATTCGCTCATGGCACAGATTTCGTCCAAGGCCGCACCGCGTCCGCAGATGAATATCCCCGATCCCGCTTCTGCTCCGGTGCTCACACCTTCTTCTTCGCCGCTTGCCTCGGTCCCCGATCCGTTGCTGCCCTCGATGCAGCAGGCCAACGTCGCATCCCGCACATCCCTCTTCGATCTCCCCGACCCCTCGGCTCAGGCCGACGATCCTTTCGCGACAGCTCAGGGGCCCGAGCCCACGTCGGCACCGGTTGCCCCCTCCATGCCCGTTTCTTCGGGCGCTCAGCCCATCGAAACCATCTCGGCTCCCGTCGCCAAGGAGGCAAAGCCTCAGAAGCGTGGTCTGGGCGGCTTGTTCGGACGCAAAAAGAAGAATGAGCAGAACAGCATGAGCGACTGGCTGGGCGTCGAGGATGACTACGATGCCAAGAAGTCTGGCCGCGGTATCGGCTCTTGGGATAACTTTGAGGACGATGATAACGGCTGGAAGGGCGGTGCCACCTCTTCTGACGGCGCTTCTGCTGAGGACATGCTTTCGGCTGTTGCCTCCATGGGTGATGACGAGCTGCTTGGTCACGATATCTGGTTTGTGGCAACGGGTGCCTCGGATTGTGACGGCGCCGGTATGAAGGCGTTCCTCGAAGCCCATCGCGATAAGCTGCGTGGTGTGTTCTTTATCAATCTTGAGTCCATTGGAGCCGGTAGGCTTTCGGTCGTGACGGTCGAAGGCGAGCAGCAGTTGCTCAAGGGTGATCGCCGCATCATGAATCTGGTCAGCAAGGTGTGCAAGTCGTTCCACGTTGATTGTGGCGCGTTTGAGATGCCCTATGCCAAGACCGATGCCTATGCCGCGCTCGAGGCGAGCCGTCGCGCCCTCACAATTGCCGGTGTCGATGGCCCGCGTCTTGCCTGCGCGCGCACCGAAGACGATTTGCCGTACAACGTCAACCCGACGAACATCGCTACGGTGTCCGAGGTTGTCACCGAGGTCATCCGCCGTTCGTAGCGGACCTCTAAGGAGTTAGCGTGTTTTCATACATCAAACGCCATTGGCCCGTCTATGTGGTTCTGTTTTTGATCGCCATCGCTATGGGTCTGGGGGCCGCATATATCGTGGGCGCTAAGGGGTCGACGCCCAGGTCCACGATGAGCGAAGAGGTGGAGCAAGAGCAAAGTTTGGGTGCCGACGGTATTTTGGATGGCGATCTGGAACTTGTTGACGGCGGGTCTGCGTCTACGGAATAGCCTTTGGTTACATACGCCAGATAACGGGCGAGCCGGCATATCGGCTCGCCCGTTATTTCTACCTACTCCTCTTTTGATGCCGAGCTTAGCCAAGTGAGCCAAATTGCTGTGCCACCGGCGGTCAATAATGCGGTGAGAAAAGAGATGATGGGTGCATTGCCCGTATTTGGAAGATCCTGCGGAATGGCGCATTTTTGAACAACACGATCTTTATCGTGCGACTCGAGTTTTTCGCCTCCTCCGTTGCGGCAAAGGTCAACACGGGCACTGTTGGCGAGTGCGGTTTGGGGTGTATAGGATGAGGTTGCATACATCCGGATGATTGCTCCGTGTAAATCCGATTTGAGGGATGCCGCCGCGTCGTCAAGGTCGTCATGCTCGTCTTTAAGCCCATTGCGATTCCAAGAATCGTTGTCGCGCCGGGTCGTAAAGTCTGCGGAAACCGAGCCATACTCAAAGCGAATCCCCGTGATAACAGTGTCGTCCGAAAGCGTAAGGTCCTTTACTTCGAGGGTGGAAGACTCCGTGGTCGAGACATCGGCTTTCCAAAGACTCCAGCCATCGTAATCGACAATCCGCACATCCTCGCCCAGCCGCTCTTTGACCTCGGCTGTCTCGAGCCACGGGTTGGTGTGTTCATCGTTAAGTGTGGCGTTGGCCTTTTCCTTTATGCCCAACTTGTCTGCCGGTGACGTTCGATACCAAACATTGCAGAGCCCGTTTAAGTCGCCGACGGCGATCGGGGTTTTAATGGCGACAAGTTTGGTCGTGCCGTCTTTGGCACATTCGAGATCGTCGGTGACGGTGAACTCGTCGACCCAGGTGCTCGATTCGTTTTGAGCGTCGATGGTGTAGGAATAGGAGCCCTTTCTGTCGGGTTGCGTCGCCGCCCGGTTTTTACCGTCGCCGTTCGCCACTGTTCCCTTTGCGGTTGGCCGCGCGATTTCTTGTCGCTTGTCGACGCTCCCCTTAATCTCAATCGGTGCATCCTTCATGGTTACGGCCTGGATCTTCCCCGTATCCTCGACTTCAAAGGATGCGTCTTCAGCGAGGTCATAGGAGCGCGGGGACATTGTTTCGCGTAGGGTATAAGAACCGGGTTCAAGGTGCTCCACGCGATGGGGCTGCTCGGATGATATCCAAGAATCAATTTCTGTTCCATCGGCGTCGCATAAGACCAGTCGGGCGCCTTCAACTTCATGCTTGCCTGTCATATCGACCTTGGAGAAATCGACCTTGGTGTAATCATTAGGCAATTCGATCTGCGACTCGACCACGGGGACCTTCTGGTCGATATAAGTAAGCTCAACGATATGTGCTGTCCGATCAAGTAGATAGCCGTCGGGAGACTGGGTTTCAACGACTTCGTATCGTGCCGTTCCGCAACCCAGCGAAAGGTTGTCTACGCGAGCTTTACCTTGTTCATCGGTTGTGACGGAGGCAACGGCTTCACCGGCAAGGGCGGCAATGTGGCCATCGGGGCAAACGATATCGTCGGCAGCGCGAATTTCAAACCTGGCACCAGATAGGGCACTGCCGTCTACTGCGTCAGCCTTCACGATCTCGATGCTTCCGGTTGCCGCGCTGTTGAAATACGAGACGGCGGCGATAGGTGTGAGATCTGCATCGGCAGGAATCGTCACCTTCAGTTCGTCGCCCACAAGGTAGGGCGCTTTGGCTGCGACTTCTCGTACGTAATATGTGCCCGGCTTGAGCGATTCTGGCAACGTGACGGTGCCGGTCGCATTGGTGGTAAAGGTGTTCATAACGTTGTGCGTCGGATACCAGCATGTTTGAGAGATGGGTTCACGGTTGCTGTTGAGCAGCTGAAAACTAAAGCCGGCAAGGGGGACGGAAGCTCCCGTCCGGGCATCGCGTTTGATGATTTGGAGATGTGTCGAAAGGGCGTGATTGTCCACTATGTACTGAAGCTTGGCTCCGTCGGCGATTTGCTCGGGCGCGATGGTCCAATCTTCTGCCCGCTTGAAGCCTGCGGGAACAGTTTCCGGGACCTCGCGAACGGTATAGCCCGCACGATCGTAGGGGATGGCTCCGTGGACGCCGTCCGGTCGTGTGCCCGCGCCAAACCAGGCCTTGGGCTGGTCTTTGGTGGATGCGAAGCCATAGATATTTGTCGTCAATGTGCCTACGACCTGCTTAGAGCTGTTGCTGACAATTTCAAAGACGACGCCTTCCGCTGGCTGTTCTAATCCCGATTGCTCGCCGTTCCCGTAATCCTTGAACTTGGAAATCTCGAGGTCAAACGCAACATGAGTATTGGGGATGCGGCGTTCGAGCTCAACGACACCCATGTCGTTTAATTGATTGGGACCGACCGTATAGGTCCAGCTGTCATGGGGGAGCAGGTAGCCCTCTGGTGCTTTCGATTCGTAGAGGGTAAAGGTTCCCAGGGGAATGTCGCTTAAGGTCGCCTGGCCATCGCCTTCGGTCGTGAAGGTGCGCGTCCACCCAGGGGTAGATTGCGAGACACAGGTAAATTCGGCTTTGGCGAGCGAGGTTCCCGCCTGCGCTCCGGCACTCGTTGCGGCATCGGTTTTGACGACACGCAGCGTGATAGAACCTGGCTGCTCGTTGATTGTGACATGTCCGCCGCTTTTTCCGGTGGTAAAGGCAATGCGATCGCGTCGGGGCAGATAGCCTGTCGGCGCTTTGGTTTCGATTAGGTAGTATGCCGTGTTGGGCAAAAGTGTTGCCCGTGCACGACCGTTGCCGTCCATTTTGATGCTGCCGACGTGTTTGTCCGTGTTTTTCTCAAAGATGTTAAACGTCGCCCCACCTAACTGATACGTATCGTTCCCGCTGGTAATGACAGTGTTCGCAGACCTTTTCTCAAAGGATACGGTGATGGTGGGCAAAACGTAGAGCATATCCTGGTGCCGGCCTTCGTTAGAGACGGGTCCGTGATAGCGTCTGGCGCGATGCGGGTCGGCCTTAATATTTCCGGCTTTTGCGTTGTCGTAGAGCCAGCGCGCCGCCGCGACAACCTCGGCGTCTTGATCGAACTTGCCGCTTTTGGCAACGCCGGCGTTGTTTGTATACGCAAAAGAGCCATCGGGGCGCGTGGTTCCTTTGAGCATCCACACGGCAATCTGGGTCGCGGCGCGAGCGCGTTCGGCCGTTAGGTTATGGCCGCCAAATGATGTGGCGGAGGGGTATCCATGGCAGATGACGGCGGCAAACTCGTTGTCGAGCCATGTCCAACCCTGATTGTAGGTCCGCCAGGGTCCTCCCGGGCTGCTGGGGCCGGGGCAGTCTTGGTTCATGCAGTAAGAAATCGAGGCGTCTTGTGCCTCGTACTTGCCAATGCCAAACGGTCCGCACATATCGCTGATGGTGCGAAAACTAAGCGTATCGTTTCCATCGACGGCGCAGGCGGTACCAGGCGTGGCGCAGGCTAGAAACAACAAGAGGAATAGGAGCAGCGGTGCTGTTGCGATTGCGCTGTGGACAGAGTGCGTGGGTGCATTGGACATGGCTGCTCCTTATCCTTTGTGCGCCGCGCTGGGAGATTGCGGCGCGTGGGATGAGATTAGCGCCGGGGGTCATACGGGTAAGTACCGCGAGCTGACCAAGAACTTGCCAAGTTCCCAACAAATGGAGACCGGTTTTAGATAATCAAACAAAAGAGCAGGTAGAAGACGGTGTAAAACAGGTTACTCGAGTCCCTGTTTTCGCAATTCGAGCAACAAGAAGATGTTTTTCCATGCGTAAAACATGGGTTGGCGCCCTTGTATCAAACAAGACAACCGCGTTATACTATCCCCCACATATGCGGGCATCGCCAAGTGGTAAGGCATCAGCTTCCCAAGCTGACACTCGCGGGTTCGAGTCCCGTTGCCCGCTCCAGTTAAAAGTACAAGCACGGCACCATCACGGTGTCGTGCTTTTTTCAATAAAGTGCCGGGACTCGAACCCGACAGGGTGTGAACGTTAGGCAAATGGCAAAATGTTAGGTTAATACCTGCTGCCTATACTTGCACCTGCGCACGGTACAATGGTTGAGTTACGACCAACGTGCCAATAACCAAAAAGGAGCCGCTATGATCGATCGCTATACCCGCCCGGAGATGGGACACATCTTCTCCCTCGAGAACAAGTACGCCATTTGGCAGGAGATTGAGGTTCTGGCCTGCGAGGCCCAGGCGGAGCTCGGCAAGATCGGTATTTCTAAAGAAGAAGCTCAGTGGATCCGCGACCACGCCAACTTTGAGAAGGCGAAGGTCGACGAGATCGAAGAAGTCACGCGCCATGACGTCATTGCCTTCCTGACCAATATGAAGGAGTATATCGACGCCGATGTTCCCGAGGGCGAGCCTAAGCCCAGCCGTTGGGTTCACTATGGCATGACCAGCTCTGACTTGGGCGATACGGCCCTGTGCTATCAGCTCACCCAGGCCTGCGACCTAATTATCGAGGACGTCAAGAAACTCGGCGAGATCTGCAAACGTCGCGCTTTCGAGGAGCGTAACACGCTCTGCGCCGGTCGCACTCACGGCATCCACGCCGAGCCTATGACCTTTGGTATGAAGTTTGGCTCTTGGGCCTGGGAGCTCAAGCGCGATCTGGATCGCCTTGAGGACGCTCGCAAGAACGTCGCCTTCGGTGCCATCTCGGGTGCCGTTGGCACCTACAGCTCCATCGAGCCGTTTGTCGAGGAGTATGTCTGCGAGCACCTGGGTTTGGTTCACGACCCGCTGTCCACGCAGGTTATCAGCCGCGACCATCATGCCTACCTCGCTGGCGTCCTCGCCACCACGGCGGCCACCTGCGAGCGTATCGCTACCGAGGTTCGCAATCTGCAGAAGACCGATACGCTCGAGGCCGAGGAGCCGTTCCGCAAGGGTCAAAAGGGCAGCTCCGCCATGCCGCACAAGCGTAACCCGATCACCATGGAGAAGGTCTGCGGCCTGTCGCGCGTCGTGAAGTCCAACGCCCAGGTCGCCTTCGACAACGTCGCCCTGTGGCATGAGCGTGACATTTCGCACTCTTCTGCCGAGCGCGTCGCCCAGGCCGATAGCTTTATCGCGCTTGACCACATGTTCCAGTGCCTTATCCGCGTTATCGATGGCCTCCAGCTGTATCCGGCTCGCATGATGGCCAACCTCAACAAGACCCGCGGTCTCATCTTCTCCTCCAAGGTTCTGTTGGCCCTCGTCGATACGGGCATTACCCGTGAGGACGCCTACGCAATCGTGCAGGAAAACGCCATGGCGACCTGGCATGAGGTGCAGGACTGCGTTTCCGGCCCCACCTTCAAGGAGCGCCTCGAGGCCGATCCGCGCTGCACCGTCAGCCAGGAGAAGCTCGACGAGATCTTTGATCCGTGGGACTTCCTCACCCGCATCGATACGGTCTTCGATCGTCTGGAGCAGCTGAGCTTCGAGTAGGTTCGGGCATAACGTTAGCTATTTAGGGCGCTTTGCTGGTAATGTGTGTTGCCGGTAAAGCGCCTCGTTGCATTTATGGAAAGACGGGGATAATAGTCGTCTCGAATGACATTCTGAGAAGGAGATCGCATGATTTCGTTTGATTACAAGCCCCAGGGCGTGTGTACTCGCAATATTCACCTCAATCTTTCCGATGACGGCAGCAAAGTGCTGGGCGTTGAGTTTACCGGCGGCTGCAACGGCAACCTCAAGGCCATCTCTAAATTGGTCGAAGGTGCTTCTTCCGATCGTGTGATTGAGGTGTTGGCCGGCAATACGTGCGGCACGAAAAAGACCTCCTGTGCCGACCAACTTACGCGTGCCATCGAGGCCGCGCGTGCCGAGATTGCCTAATGAGTATTTTTGATCGCGTTAAGAATGGGGTAACGCGCCGAGGATTTGTGTTGGGTGGTGCTGCCGCGAGTGCTGCCACGCTGCTTGCGGGGTGCTCGAAAAAAACGGGCACCAGCGATGATGCTGCCGGTGAGCCGCAGGTTATCAAAGATGATTCCAAGATCGTCTCGATTACCGAAGAGTATGAGGCCGTCGACATTGATCTTAAGCCGACGGCGTCGTGGACGTTGCCATTGGGGACGCTGCTGTACTACTGCGATGGCGGTTACGCTGCGGCGATGATGGCGCCCGCATCTGCGCTGCATGCCAACACGCTTGGCGTGTTCAACATGGGGGACGGCTCACTCACCACGTTGATTGACGATCCTGTCGAGGGTTCCGGTTATGCGTTTTACGACGTTCGCGCCACCGATAGTGTGTTTGCGTGGGTTGAGATGAACTACGCGAATTCGTCGTGGAAGCTCTATGCGCAAACCCTGTCGGGCGCGGCGCTTACTGGTAATGCCGTTGAGCTTGATCGCGGCGGTGAGGATTACGACCCTCCGCTGTTTACCGCCTTTGACTCGTCGGTCATCTGGTACAAGATGCCTTCGACCGGTGGCAATAAGACCGGCAGCGATTCATATTGCTACCGCCGTTCGCTCGATGAATCTAAAGCGGAGGCAATCTGGAAGTCGACAGGCCGCTTTGCGTCTGCACCGCGCGTGAGCGATGGCATCCTGACTATCTCACCCCGCGTGCGCAATGACGAGGGCGTCTACTACGGCATGACGGCGATCGACCTGACGGATGGCAACAATACCAAGAGGGCTCAGCTGGTCCTTCCTTCGTCGGTGTCACCTTTCGAGGCCGTATATATGGGCGATACGTTTGTGTTCTCCATTGAGGCGACCTATGCCGGCGTGGGCGGCCTGGGCAATATGGGTACCTACATTGGTAACGAGGGCGGACCGTATCAATTTCTATCGCGCGAACCGCTTGCGTGCGCCGCCGGCAGGAAGGGCAAATATCTGGTTAAGGTTCAGGCATCGCATTTTCTGATCGATACCTCCGCTAAAACCTATGGTTCGCTGCTGTCGCCCGACCGCGCTCTCGAATATGGCGATTATCCAGCTACGGCGGGAAAATCGAATACGTTTTTAACCTATGCCACGGTGCGTAATAGCCAAGGAATTCCCGAGACGGTTACCGCTCGCCTGTTCTCTCTTTAGCGCCGAGGGGTTAAAAAGGCGCCAACGGGGGAATAAGCCCATTGTAACCGTGAGTACCGCCCGCCGAGCTGTCGCGCCCATGCGATGCCCGGTGGGCTCAGGTGCGTTAAAATGGGCTTGTTCTTAGCTAATTGAGACAGGGGGGCCGTGTTATGGCTTCAGATGCAAAAAAGATTCTGCTGGTCGAGGACGAGAAGGCGATCCGTGACGCTGTCGCTGCCTATCTCGAGCGCGAGGGCTACTGGGTTGTTGGCGTTGGCGATGGCCAGTCTGCGATCGAGGAGTTCGAGAAGCACCAGTTCGACCTGGTTGTGCTCGACCTTATGCTCCCCAAGATCCCCGGCGAGCGCGTTTGCCGCACTATCCGCGATACCTCGGATGTGCCCATCATCATGCTTACCGCCAAGGGCGAGATCGAGGATCGCATCATCGGCCTCGAGCTTGGTGCCGACGACTACCTGATCAAGCCGTTCTCGCCGCGCGAGCTCGTCGCCCGCGTTCGCGCCCTGTTCCGTCGTGCTCACCAGGCAGACGAGCCCGCCGTTGAGGTACTCGACTTTGGCGATCTGGTCATCGATATCTCGGGCCACAAGATCTTGGTCGAGGGCAAGGAAGTTGATTTGACCGCTTCCGAGTTTAAGCTGCTTACCACGCTTGCTCGCCATCCCGGTCGCGTCTATAACCGTATGGAGCTGGTCGAGAAGGTGCTCGGCTACGACTTTGAGGGCTACGAGCGCACCATCGACAGCCACGTGAAGAACCTTCGCGCCAAGCTGGGCGACGACCCCAAGAAGCCTAAGTGGCTCTATACCGTTCACGGCGTCGGTTATCGCTTCGAGGCTCCGGCCAAGACCGATAAGTCGGACGAGAAATAGGTAAATCACATATGACACCTGCGCGCTTTGAAATCGGACAAAAGCACAAGCAGGAGAACGAGGCGGGTTCCAAGGCAAGTTGGAACACGCCTCGTTCCGATTCACGGCCGGCGATGAGCTATCCCTCGCGTATGGCTTTGGCTTTTGCCCTGACATCGCTCATGACGGTATTGGTGCTGGTGGGCGTTGTCTCCGTTGTGTGGGGTACCGTCTTTTCGGATTACACGCGCTCCAATATCGTCGAGATCGCCAATTCTGCTGCCGAAAAGCTTGCGACGTCGTATGAGGAAAACGGCAATTGGACTGCGGGCGAGCTGCGCACGGTCGCGACATCGAGCTTGGTGTCCGACGACCTGGGTATGCAGGTCGTCAACAAAAAGGGCGTTGTCGTTTATGACGACTCATGGCCTTCGGCAAGTGCGACCGCCGATGTGCGCGAGAGCGAATTGCCGTCGAGCAGCTCGAGCGGTAAAAAGGCCTCGCATAGCCCGGTCTCGTCAGCGCCCACCGACTCCGATAGCGTTGCCAACGTCGAAATCGTTACGTCCTCTGGCGAGCATGTCGGACAGGTAAAGCTATGGGCTATCGGCTCCGACGCTCTGCTCACTAAGGCAGATTCTGCGTTTAGGGAGAAGACCTTTAACGCCATGGCTCTTGCCGCGGTTGTTGCAATCTGCATCTCGGTCGTTATCGGATCGCTCGTGTCGCGCATGCTTACCAAGCCGATTCATCGTATTACGAGCACAGCCAAGCAAATTCGCGACGGCGATCTGTCTGCTCGTACGGGCTTGCGCGGCGATGACGAAATCGACCAGCTGGGTGAGACCTTTGACGAGATGGCCACCTCGCTCGAGAAAGATATGAAGCACGAAAAGCGCCTGACCTCGGATGTCGCACACGAGCTTCGTACACCGCTCATGGCCATGCTTGCAACGGTCGAGGCCATGCAAGACGGCGTGTACCCCACCGACGACGAGCATCTGGAGACGGTCGCTTCCGAGACGCGTCGCCTCGCTCGTTTGGTGCAGCAGATGCTCGACCTATCGCGTATGGAAAACAGCACGGCTCCGCTCAATCTCGAACCGGTGGACATGGTTCCGTTCGTGCGATCGATTGTGAACGGCCAGGAGCGTCTGTTTGCCGACCGTGACCTTCGCCTTCGCTTTGCAGATGAAACCCAGGGGCACGACGATGTCGTCGAGGCCGATCCCGACATGATCACGCAATGCGTCATCAACCTCATGAGCAACGCCATGCGCTACACCCCCGAGGGCGGTTGGGTCGTAGTGTCGGTGCTCAGTGACCGCAAGCATGTCAGTATTGCCGTTTCGGATACCGGTATCGGTATTGCCAAGGACGATCTGTCGCGTATCTTCGGACGATTTTGGCGCGCCGATGCCAGCCGCGCCCGCGAAGCTGGCGGCCTGGGCGTCGGCCTCGCCGTAACTAAACAGATCGTCGAGCGTCACCATGGCTACATATCCGTGGAGTCGGAGCTTGGAAAGGGTACGACTTTTACGATTCATCTGCCCCGCGAGCACACGGCGGACGCGGCATCTACTACAATGGAGCACTAGCTTTTCGCTATTCGGTGAAGGAGGGACCGCGTCCCTGCCGCTCCGAGTTTGCGAAAACGTGCGGTAAAGAACCCGCATTTCTGTCGTATTTAGGTAAGGAGTGACTCACGTGACAACGATGGAGCGTCGTCCGGATTCCCGTGGCAAGGTTCGTGATATCTACGATGCCGGCGAAAACCTGTTGATGGTCGCCACCGATCGCATTTCTGCGTTCGACTTTATTCTTCCCGACGAAATTCCGTTTAAGGGAGAGGTGCTCAACCGTATCTCGGCGTTCTGGTTCGACAAGTTTGCCGATATCGTCCCCAATCACCTCGTCTCCATCGATCCGGCGGATTTCCCCAAGGAGTTTGCCGAGTATCGTGACTATCTCGCAGGCCGCGCCATGCTGGTTAAGAAGGCCCAGACGATTCCTATCGAGTGCATCGTCCGCGGCTATCTGACCGGTTCGGGCAAGAAGACCTACGACGAGAACGGCACCGTCTGCGGCATCCAGCTGCCTGAGGGCCTGACCGAGGCCTCCAAGCTCCCCGAGCCGCTGTTCACCCCGTCCACGAAGGCCGAGATCGGTGATCACGACGAGAATATCTCGTTTGAGCGTTGCTGCGAGATCGTTGGCGAGGACATCGCCACGCAGATCCGCGATCTATCTCTTAAGATCTACAAGGCTGCCGCCGAGTATGCAGCGACCCGTGGCATCATCATTGCCGACACCAAGTTTGAGTTTGGTGTCATCGATGGCAAGGTCACGCTGATCGACGAGTGCCTCACGCCCGACTCCAGCCGTTTCTGGCCTGCCGCCAGCTACGAGGAGGGTAAGATTCAGCCTAGCTACGACAAGCAATTCGTCCGCAATTGGCTCAAGGCCAACTGGGATATGACGGGGGAGACCCCGCATCTGCCCGCCGAGGTCATCGATGGCACGTCCGAGCGCTATCGCGAGGCCTTCCAGATCATCACGGGCTCCCAGTTTACAAGCATGAAGGAGAACGCGTAAGTGAGTACCCGCAGCGCCACGAACAAGCGCACGCAATCCCACGAGGTTACCGGGGTTGCGCGCAAGTCCGCCGCATCCGCCAAGCCAGCTCGTCAGGCAGCGAGTTCTGTTCGCGTCGTGCCGGCATCATCCAAGGCACGCCGCAAGGAGCTCGAGAAGGGCGAGAGCCTTGAGGGCCTCTCTAAAGAGGAGAAGCGCGCCCGCAAGGCTAAGCGGCGCGCCAAGGAGGACCGCATCTACACGGTGTCGAGCATCCTTCTCAAGCAGGATGAGGACTACACCAAGCGCCGTCGCATCTGGTGGGCCGTGCTTACTATCGGCATGGTGCTCGTCGTGGCCATTTGGTCTTCGCTGTACTTCGCTCCCGCTGGCATGGTGTCCAGCCCCGTCCAGATGGCCGGCATTGTTTTGTCCTACATCGTCATTCTGGGTGACTTCATCTACGACTTCGTGCGCATCCGTCCCTTGCGTAATATGTATCGCGCGCAGGCCGAGGGCATGTCCGATAACAAGCTCAACGCTATTATCGAGCGCTCGGCTGCCAAAGAGGACAAGAAGGCCTCCAAGAAGAAGTAGTAGCGTTACAACCTACAGATATCGCTAAGATATAAGGCGCGTCGTTTTTTGCGGCGCGCCTTTTTACTGTCCTGTAGATAGATGGAGTGGCACATGATTCGAGCTGCCCTGACGGTCGAAGAGGCTCTGGAGGGTATGAAGTCCCTGGAGCCCAAGATTAAAAATTATGCGCGTCTCGTTGTCCGCAAGGGCGTCAACGTTAAGCCCGGTCAGGAGGTCGTCGTTCAGTCTCCCGTCGAGTGCGCGTCATTTGCGCGCGTGGTGGTTGCGGAGGCTTATGACGCCGGCGCCGGTCACGTGACGGTCATCTGGGCTGACGATGCCGTGACGAGGCTTACCTACGAGCATGTCGAGAAAAGCTATTTTGAGCAGACTCCCGAGTGGAAGCGCATACAGCTGGATTCGTTTGCCCAGGACGGTGCCTGCTTTATCTTTATTGAGGGCACGGACCCTGCTGCCCTCAAGGGTATCGATCCCGCTAAGCCTGCCGCAGCTTCTAAGGCGAGGAACATGCAGTGTAAGGTCTTCCGCCGTGGACTGGACTACAACATTAACCCGTGGTGCATCGCCGGCGCTCCGGTCGCTGCTTGGGCGCGCGAGGTATTCCCGGGAGACGCCGATGAGGTTGCAGTCTATAAGCTGTGGAATGCGATTCTGCACACCGCTCGTGCTGATGGCCAGGACCCGGAGAGCGACTGGGAGCTCCATGACGCCACATTCGAAAAGAACCTGCGCTTCCTAAACGATAATCAATTTGATTGCCTGCACTACACCGCTTCGAACGGAACTGATCTGACGATTGGAATGACGAAAGGCCATGAGTGGGCCGGCGGCAAGGGAAAAACTCCCGACGGTCACCCTTTCTTCCCCAACATTCCCACCGAGGAGGTCTTCACCTCGCCCGATCGTATGCGCGCCGACGGCATCGTGTACTCGGCTATGCCGCTCATTCACCACGGCAATAAGGTTGACAATTTTTGGATTAAGTTCGAGAACGGCCGCGTAGTGGACTATGACGCTCGCGTGGGTAAGGCAACGCTTGCGAGCATTATTGAAACCGATGAAGGTGCTGCTCATCTGGGCGAGGTCGCGCTTATTTCCAAGAACACACCAATTCGTGAAAGCGGCATTCTGTTCTACGACACACTCTATGACGAGAACGCCAGCTGTCACCTTGCGTTGGGTGTCGGTTTTCCCGAGTGCATCGAAAGCGGGTATGACATGTCCAAAGAGGAGCTTCTGGAGCACGGAGTCAACGTTTCGAGCACGCACGTTGACTTTATGATTGGCACGGACGACATCGATATTACGGGCATTACACCTGATGGACGTGAAATTGTGATTTTCCAGAACGGCCAATGGAGTTGGGAATAGTCTCAGACCGTGGTACAATGCCATCCGCGGGCCGTTAGCTCAGCTGGCAGAGCAGGGGACTTTTAATCCCAAGGTCCAGGGTTCGAACCCCTGACGGCCCACCATAGAATAGAAAAGCGACTGGCGGATGCCGGCCGCTTTTTTTGTTGCCGGTGCACGGGTTCGAACCCGAAAGGGCGCGGAGCTGAGGAAACGCGTCAGCGTTTGCCAGCGCAGCGCGCGAGGCGCGGAGGCGCCGAAGCGGCCGCCCGCGCAGCGGGCCCGAACCCCTGACGGCCCACCATAGAATAGAAAAGCGACTGGCGGATGCCGGCCGCTTTTTTTGTTGCCGGTGCACGGGTTCGAACCCGATCTTCTCTATATATAAGGACGCCTGGCGGCCAAAACCAGCCTTTTACCGACAGGAAACCAAAACCAGATGCCGTTAGAGTAAAGTAGCGCACCAGAGATGACCGATACCTCAACACCTATAAACCAGCTGGTCATCGCCAATACCGGAAGCCAATGCTTCAGATATGACTTCAGTGGAACAGCTGAAGGATTGGTTCATTTGTGAACAAAATATGGAGTGCTGGATTCCCGCCCCCGGGGCCCCTCCGGTCTGGCAATATATCTCCTTGCCGCGCGGCCCGGTCGGACCGGGAACCGGCGCAGGCGTGCACCTTGAGAACCGGATACTGCGAGGATGGACACACCAGATGTGTCGCATCCGGGCAGACATCGAACCATTTGAAATGGTCTGACTTGGATTCGTTTTTCGCAAGGCCGCCGAGAGGCGGCCCCGAGAAATTCCTTTTCCTATCAAACAGAACCATATGAATCGAACGGAACCGATCAGCGAATGACTGAGAGGACCGGACGGGCTCGAGGCCCATTTACTTTGGACGGAGAGTTCGATCCTGGCTCAGGATGAACGCTGGCGGCGCGCCTAACACATGCAAGTCGAACGGCACCCACCTCCGGGTGGAAGCGAGTGGCGAACGGCTGAGTAACACGTGGAGAACCTGCCCCCTCCCCCGGGATAGCCGCCCGAAAGGACGGGTAATACCGGATACCCCCGGGAGCCGCATGGCGCCCGGGCTAAAGCCCCGACGGGAGGGGATGGCTCCGCGGCCCATCAGGTAGACGGCGGGGTGACGGCCCACCGTGCCGACAACGGGTAGCCGGGTTGAGAGACCGACCGGCCAGATTGGGACTGAGACACGGCCCAGACTCCTACGGGAGGCAGCAGTGGGGAATCTTGCGCAATGGGGGCAACCCTGACGCAGCGACGCCGCGTGCGGGACGGAGGCCTTCGGGTCGTAAACCGCTTTCAGCAGGGAAGAGACGAGACTGTACCTGCAGAAGAAGCCCCGGCTAACTACGTGCCAGCAGCCGCGGTAATACGTAGGGGGCGAGCGTTATCCGGATTCATTGGGCGTAAAGCGCGCGTAGGCGGCCCGGCAGGCCGGGGGTCGAAGCGGGGGGCTCAACCCCCCGAAGCCCCCGGAACCTCCGCGGCTTGGGTCCGGTAGGGGAGGGTGGAACACCCGGTGTAGCGGTGGAATGCGCAGATATCGGGTGGAACACCGGTGGCGAAGGCGGCCCTCTGGGCCGAGACCGACGCTGAGGCGCGAAAGCTGGGGGAGCGAACAGGATTAGATACCCTGGTAGTCCCAGCCGTAAACGATGGACGCTAGGTGTGGGGGGACGATCCCCCCGTGCCGCAGCCAACGCATTAAGCGTCCCGCCTGGGGAGTACGGCCGCAAGGCTAAAACTCAAAGGAATTGACGGGGGCCCGCACAAGCAGCGGAGCATGTGGCTTAATTCGAAGCAACGCGAAGAACCTTACCAGGGCTTGACATATGGGTGAAGCGGGGGAGACCCCGTGGCCGAGAGGAGCCCATACAGGTGGTGCATGGCTGTCGTCAGCTCGTGTCGTGAGATGTTGGGTTAAGTCCCGCAACGAGCGCAACCCCCGCCGCGTGTTGCCATCGGGTGATGCCGGGAACCCACGCGGGACCGCCGCCGTCAAGGCGGAGGAGGGCGGGGACGACGTCAAGTCATCATGCCCCTTATGCCCTGGGCTGCACACGTGCTACAATGGCCGGTACAGAGGGATGCCACCCCGCGAGGGGGAGCGGATCCCGGAAAGCCGGCCCCAGTTCGGATTGGGGGCTGCAACCCGCCCCCATGAAGTCGGAGTTGCTAGTAATCGCGGATCAGCATGCCGCGGTGAATGCGTTCCCGGGCCTTGTACACACCGCCCGTCACACCACCCGAGTCGTCTGCACCCGAAGTCGCCGGCCCAACCGCCAAGGGGGGAGGCGCCGAAGGTGTGGAGGGTGAGGGGGGTGAAGTCGTAACAAGGTAGCCGTACCGGAAGGTGCGGCTGGATCACCTCCTTTCTAGGGAGATACATTCTTAGAGAGA